>VBOS01000185.1 GCA_005893185.1 Candidatus Eiseniibacteriota bacterium | reverse complement strand
GTGCACAACAATCTCGGCGTGGCCCTCGCCGCCCAGGGCAGGCTCGAAGATGCCATCCCCCACTTTCGCGATGCGATCCGGGCGAAGGAGAGCGACGGCCAGGCCCACACCAACCTGGGAATGGCGCTGGCCCAGGTCGGTCGCTTCGACCAGGCGATCCCGGAGCTGCGCCGAGCGCTCGAGCTGGATCCCGGCAACGCGACCGCACGCAGCCACCTGGCTGAAGCGCTCCAGAAGTCCGGCAGGCCCGAGTAGACGCGCTGGGGCTGGAGACCTGAGCGGATCCTGGCGGAAGGGAATCAGCGCGCGCGGGGGGGACCTGCGCGCGCCGGATCCGCAGGTCGCGCTTGACACGCTCCGCCGGCAGCGCAACCTTCCGCGCGCCGGACGCCCGCGCCTCCGAGCAGAGGATCCCCATGGCCAAGCGGGCGTGATTTCCCGGCGAGATCGCGGCGGGCAGGCACATCGGCCCTCGAGACGGTGATCATGGCGCGCATCCAGGTGCAGGGCGTTCATCACATCACGCTGGTGGGGTCGACGCGCCAGAGCGCGATCGACTTCTGGCAGGGACTCCTCGGCATGCGGTTCATCTTCGAGCAGCCGAACCTGGGCCGGCCCGACGAGAACCACCTCTACTTCGATCCCGGGGACGGCCGGCTCATCACCGTTTTCACAAGCGAGCAGCGCAAGGACGACCCCAGCCCTCACCCGCGTGGAGTCGGGCACCTCGAGCACATCGCGTTCAACGTCTCGCGGGCGACGCAGGCCCAGGTGGCCAAGCGCCTCGAGGCGCGGGGCATCCCGTTCAAGGCGTTCGACCGCGGCTTCATGGATTCCATCTACTTCAGCGATCCGAACGGCCTGCGCCTGGAGCTGGCCTGCTACAAGTTCCAGGCGCCCGAAGGCGTGCGCGAGGCGGACGTCCTGCGACGGGCGGACGCGTTCCGGCGCAAGGCCGGCGATCATCACATCACCGAGCAGCATCTGGCGGACGCCATCGAGGAACTCATGGCCTAGGGTGGCGACAAGCGATGAGGTCGGCCCGCGCAGCGCGGGCCTTGGGAGGAACTGTGAAGGCGCAGACGGCAGGAGGAATCATGGAGAAGCGCAGACTGGGAAGCGGCCCACTGGAGGTGTCTTCCATCGGGCTCGGCTGCATGGGAATGAGCTTCGCCTACGGTGCGCCCGAGGAGCGCGACGAGGCCGAGTCCATCGCCACGATCCACCGTGCCATCGAGCTCGGCGTGACGTTCTTCGACACGGCCGAGGCATACGGGCCCTACGAGAACGAGGAGCTGCTGGCCCGCGCGTTGAAGGGAAAGCGCGATCGCGTGGTGATCGCGACCAAGTTCGGGTTCAAGTTCGACGAGAAGGGCGCCCTCGCGGGCACGGACAGCCGGCCCGCGCACATCCGCGAGGCCGTTGAGGGCTCGCTGCGCCGGCTCGAGACGGACCGCATCGATCTCCTCTATCAGCACCGCGTCGACCGGACGGTGCCGATCGAGGACGTCGTGGGCGCCATGGCCGCGCTCGTCCGCGAGGGAAAGGTGCGCTTCCTCGGCCTCTCCGAAGCCGGCGAGCAGACCCTCCGCCGCGCCCACGCCGCGCATCCGATCGCCGCGCTCCAGAGCGAGTACTCGCTATGGGAGCGCAACCTCGAGCCGCGCATCATCCCGCTTTTGCGCGAGCTCGGCATCGGCCTCGTCCCGTTCGCGCCGCTCGGCCGCGGCTTCCTGACCGGATCCGCAAGGCGCGCCGACGAGTATCCGGAGGGTGACTACCGCCGTGGCGACCCGCGCTACCAGGGCGCGAACTTCGAAGCCAACGTGCGGGCCGCTTCGGCCGTACGCGAGCTGGCCGCGCGGAAAGGGGGGACGCCTGCGCAGATCGCTCTGGCCTGGTTGCTCCACAAGGGCCCGGACGTCGTGCCGATTCCCGGCACCAAGCGGCGGCGCTACCTCGAGGAGAATGTGGCAGCGGCTTCGGTGTCGCTCGACGCCCTGGAGATGGAGGCGCTCGAAGCGGCGCTCCGTCCGGAGAACGTGTCCGGACCGCGCTATGCCGAGAAGCAAGCCGGGCTGGTGGACCGCTGATCGTGTCGCCACCGCGCCCGAAGAGGAGGCGAAGCTTGCGAATTGGGATCCTGGGTTCCGGACGGATGGGAGGAAAGCTCGGCACGCTCTTCGCGCGGGTTGGACACGATGTGGTCTTCAGCTACGCGCGCAGCGAGCAGAAGCTCAAGCGGCTCGCGCGGAACGCGGGCAAGACCGCCCGGGCCGGCACGCCGCGCGAGGCCGCGCGCGACGCGGACGCCGTGCTGCTGGCCGTGCACTGGTCCCGGGTCGAAGACGTGCTGAAACAGGCAGGCGACCTGTCGGGCAAGATCATCGCCACCTGCTCGCTGCCGATGAACGCGGACGACACGGAACTCGTCGTGGCACATGACATCTCCGGCGCTGAGGCGCTCGCGAAGATGGCGCGGCGGGCCAAGGTCGTCGCAGCTTTTGGCACGGTGCCGAGCGAGGTGCTGTTCAGCGTATTCGAGGCCAAGCGCAGAGCCACCCGTCCCTCTCTGGTGTACTGCGGAGACGACAGGGATGCCAAGGACGCGGTCGCGGGCCTGATCCGCGACGTGGGCTTCGATCCGGTGGATGCCGGACCGCTCCGGATTGCACGGCACACGGAGCCCTTCACGCTGCTCATCGCACAACTGGCGTACGAAGGGGATCGAGGTCCGGAGCTCGCGTACCGCTTCGAGTGGCGCGCGAGGTAGCGGCAAGGAAATCGGAGGAACGGCGACCATGCTCGAGCCCGTCCCGCTGACCCTCAAGGAGTGGGAGACCTTCTACGTCATCGTCGGCTCATCGGCCGGTGCGCTGACCGGCCTCCAGTTCGTCGTGCTCACGCTGATCAGCGAGTCCGGCATTCTCCGAGGCAGCGGAGAGGCGCTGTCGGCCTTCGGCAGCCCGAACGTCGTGCACTTCTGCGCCGCCCTGCTGGTGTCCGCGATCTTCAGCGTCCCGTGGCACGGCCTGGGCCCGCCGGGGGCCGCCGTCGCGTTGTGCGGGGCCTGCGGGCTTTTCTACTCCGTCTCCGTCTTGAGGCGCGCACGGCGTCAGCGCGACTACAAGCCTGTCTTCGAGGATTGGGCCTGGCACACCGCTCTGCCGATGCTCGCGTACGCAGCCCTGGTCATGGCCGGCCTCCAGCTCTCGCGGGTCTATGCCCCGTACCTCGCCGGCGGCGCGGCGTTGCTGCTCGTGTTCATAGGAATTCACAACGCCTGGGACACGGTCACCTATGTCACGCTCGAGCGCGCCGGCGGGCCGAAGCCGAAGACGGCTCCGACGCACACGCAACGTCACCCGAAGTCGGGGAGTTCGCCGGGATCCGTACGGAAG
>VBOS01000184.1:1101-3222 GCA_005893185.1 Candidatus Eiseniibacteriota bacterium | reverse complement strand
CAAGCCCTGGCGGTCGACGCCGGAGGAAACCTCTATGCGGGGGGCGTCTTCTCCGTCGCCGGTGGAATCGCAGCAAAAAACATCGCGCGGTGGAGCCGAGGAGCCTGGTCGGCGCTGGGCTCGGGGATGGACCGGCAGGTCAGCGCCCTGGCCGTGGACGGCGGCGGGAGCCTTTACGCCGGCGGCCACTTCAACACGGCGGGAGGCGTGGGCGCGAGGCGCGTCGCCCGTTGGGACGGAACCGTCTGGTCGCCGCTGGGCACGGGCGTCGGCGTAGCAGACAGCGAGAACGTCAGCGCGCTGGCCGTGGACGGGGGCGGAGCCTTGTACGCATGCGGCAACTTCGACATCGCGGGAGGAGTCGGCGCCGACAACGCGGCCAAATGGGATGGCGCGAGCTGGTCGGCGCTGGGCGCGAGGCTCGTGACCAACACTCTGGCGTGGGGCACGGGCGGCACCCTCTTCGCAGGCGGTGACGTCGTCGACCAGTGGGACGGGACGAGCTGGTCGTCCGTGGGCCCGGGCACCGACTCCTACGTCTACGCGCTGGCGACGGACGGAGCGGGGAATCTCTACGCCGGCGGAGCCTTCACCACCGCCGGAGGAGTGAGCGCCAGCCACATCGTCAAGTGGGACGGGACAAGCTGGTCGCAGCTGGGGTCGGGGATGAACAACACCGTGCGCGCGCTCGCGGTGGGGCCGGACGGCAGCGTGTACGCGGGCGGCGACTTCACGATCGCGGGCGGGGTGAGCGTCCATTTCGTCGCCCGCTGGAACGGGGCGAGCTGGTCGGCGCTCGGCCCCGGAATGAACGCACCGGTCTACGCCCTGGCGGTGGATGGCGGCGGGAGCCTGTACGCGGGCGGGGAGTTCACGTCCGCGGGGGCCGAGCCCGCGAGCGCCGTCGCCCGGTGGAACGGGACGAGCTGGTCGGCGCTGGCGGGTGCGGGCACGGACAACCTGGTCCGCACGGTGGTCATGGACTATCGGGGCGATCTCTATGCCGGCGGCGACTTCACGACCACGGGGAAGGTTGCCGCGAACCGCGTCGCGCGGTGGGACGGGACGAGCTGGTCGGCGCTCGGTACGGGCATGAACTTCTGGGTCAACGACCTGGCCTCCGACGGGGGCGGAAACCTGTACGCCGGCGGAGCCTTCACCACCGCCGGAGGGGTGAGCGCCAGCCGCATCGCGAAATGGGACGGCGCGAGCTGGTCGGCCCTGGGCGCGGGCATGAACTCCGTGGTCGCGAGCGTTGTCATGGACGCCCACGGAATCCTGTACGCATGCGGCGACTTCACGACCGCCGGGGGCGCGAGCGCGAACCGCGTCGCCCAGTGGGACGGGGCGAGCTGGTCGCCGCTGGGATCGGGGCTCAACAACAGCGTCTACGCCCTCGCCGTGGACCGCGGCGGAAACCTGTACGCAGGCGGCGCCTTCGTCTATGCCGGGGGAGTGACCGCCAACTGCGTCGCCAAGTGGGACGGGACGAGCTGGTCGCCGCTCGGCACGGGGATGAACGGCATCGTCCGAGCGCTCGCGGTCGGCCGGGACGGCAACCTGTACGCGGGCGGCAGCTTCACCACCGCCGGCGCCGTGGGCGCGAGCCGCGTCGCCCGATGGGACGGTGTGAAGTGGTCGGCGCTCGGCTCGGGCGTGAACCAGAACGTCTATACGCTCGCGCTGGACGGCGACGGCCGGCTCTACGCTGGAGGCGGATTCACCACCGCGGGAGGACAGGGCGCCAACCGCATCGCGAGCTGGGACGGAACGAACTGGTCGGCGCTGGGATCGGGGATGAACGACGCCGTCTCAACTCTGGCCGTGGATGACGGCGGGAACCTCTACTGCGGAGGCTACTTCCTCACAGCCGGGAGCAATGGCTCGACCCACATCGCCATCTGGCACGGCGACCATCTCGTGGGCTTGCCCGGTCTTTCGGAGTCACAGGCGGGCTTCGCGTTCCACGGCGGCGCGCCCAATCCCTTCATTGGATCCACGACCGTGTGGTTCGACCTGCCGCGCGCGGAGAGCGTGCGGGTCGATGTGTTCGACACGAGCGGCCGCAGGGTTCGCACCCTGCTCGCGGCGTCGCAGCCCGCGGGCCGGCACGCGGTGACG
>VBOS01000184.1:0-939 GCA_005893185.1 Candidatus Eiseniibacteriota bacterium | reverse complement strand
GGAGCCGGCGGCTCCTCCGGAGCCGAACCCGCGGGTCGGCCCGCGATGCCTACAGGGGCGGGTTGCCGTGCTTCTTGTGCGGCAGGCTCTGGCGCTTGTTGCGCAGCATTTCGACAGCTGCGATGAGCCGGGGCCGCGTGTCCTCGGGCTCGATCACGTCGTCGAGGTAGCCGAGCTCGGCCGCGATCCACGGTGATGCGAAACGCTCGTTGTACTCGGCGATCAGGCGCTTGCGCTCGGCGGCCGGGTCCTTGGCCTTCGCGATCTCTTCGCGGTAGAGGATGTTCACGGCGCCATCGGCTCCCATCACGGCCATCTCGGCGCTCGGCCACGCCACGTTGTAGTCGCCGCGGATGTGCTTGCTCGACATGACGTCGTAGGCGCCGCCGTAGGCCTTGCGCACGACTACGGTGAGCTTGGGCACAGTGGCCTCGCAGTAGGCGTAGAGCAGCTTCGCGCCGTGGCGGATGATGCCCCCCCACTCCTGACGGGTGCCGGGGAGGAACCCGGGCACGTCCTCGAACGTCACGAGCGGGAGGTTGAACGCGTCGCAGAAGCGCACGAAGCGCGCTCCCTTCACCGACGAATCGATGTCGAGCACGCCCGCCAGCACCTTGGGCTGGTTGCCGACGATCCCGACCGGGCGGCCGTTCAGGCGCGCGAATCCTACGACCAGATTGGCCGCGAAGTGCTCGTGTACCTCGAAGAAGTCGCCTTCGTCCACGACGCGCCGCACGATCTCCTTCATGTCATAGGGCTTGTCCGGCGCGTCGGGGACGAGGGTCGCGAGCTCGGGATCGCGGCGCTCCACCGGATCCGACGTCGGGCGGCGCGGCGGGTCCTCGAGATTGTGGCTGGGGAGGAACGACAGCAGGCGCTTGATGTGGCGGATGCAGTCGGCGTCATCCGCTGCTGCGAAGTGCGCGACGCCGCTCTTGG
>VBOS01000182.1 GCA_005893185.1 Candidatus Eiseniibacteriota bacterium | reverse complement strand
CCCTCGCGCGACGTCGAGATGTACCTCGAGGAGGCCCGGGCGCGCGGCCTCACGATCCGCTGGGTGCTCGAGACCCATCTCCACGCCGACTTCGTCTCGGGGCACCGCGAGCTCGCGACGCGCACAGGCGCGACGGTCGGGATCGGGCGCAAGGCCGACGCCCAGTATCCGCACCGCGACCTGAGCGAGGGCGACGAGATCCGCCTCGGGAACGTCCGGCTGCGCGCGGTCGAGACGCCGGGCCACACGCCCGAGAGCCTCTCGTTCCTGGTGTACGAGCGCGCCGACGACCGGGAGCCGTGGGGCGTGCTCACAGGGGACACGCTGTTCGTGGGCGACGTGGGGCGCGTCGACATTCTCTCCTCGCGGCTCCCCGTGACCGAGCTGGCCGGTCTCATGTACGACAGCCTGCACGGAAAGCTGCTCTGCCTCCCGGACGAGACGCGCGTGTTTCCCGCGCACGGCGCGGGCTCCCTGTGCGGCCGCAGCATCCGTCCCGAGACCTGGAGCACGATCGGGCAGGAGCGCACGATGAACCCCGCGCTGCGGCCGATGAGCCGCGAGCAGTTCGTCGCCGACATCACGCGCGACGTGCCCGAGACGCCGGTCTACTTCCTCCACTCGCGCGACCTGAACCGCGAAGGGCCCGCGCTTCGTGCCGGGGCGGAGATGCCGCCCATGCTCACGCCGCGCGAGTTCGCGGCAGCTGCACGCGAGGGCGCGGTGATGCTCGACACGCGGAGCCCCGCCGCTTACGGCGCCGCCCACCCGGTGGGGTCGATCAACGTCGGGCTCGACGGCCAGTACGCGTCGTGGGTGGGAACGCTGGTCCAGCCCGAGGACCGCCTGCTCGTGATCGCCGAGCCCGCGCGCGCCGAGGAAGCGGTGATGCGGCTCGCGCGCGTGGGCTACGAGAACGTCCTGGGCCTGCTGGACGGCGGGGTCGAGCGCTGGAAGGCGGAGGGATTGCCGGTCGCCTCGGTGCCCCAGGAGGCGGCCGATCGCGCGCTCCGCTCGGGACGGCGCGTGCTCGACGTGCGCCGGCCCGGCGAATGGGAAACGCTCCATCTCAAGGGCGCGACGCTGATCCCGCTCGCCCAGCTCCCCGCGCGGCTCGGCGAGCTCGAACGCGAAGCGGAGTGGGTGGTGGTGTGCGCGAGCGGCTACCGCAGCAACATGGCCGCGAGCCTGATGCAGCGCGCGGGGTTCGCGCGGGTCGTCAACGCGAGCGGCGGGATGGACGCCTATCTGCGGATGGGATTGCCGGTGGAGGTGGGAGGGGGCTGAAGTCCGGCCGATCGGGAGCCGGGAGGGCCGACCGGGTCGGCCCTCCACGCATTCCGCTCGCGGCGATCACGAGGGATCCCGGGAAGGTCGCGGGCCGGGACCGAGCTAGGGCCCGCTCCGGTTCACTTTCCGATCATGATCGCCCCGCGCAGCGCCAGGTAGTTCGGATCGGTCCCCGTGGCGAACACCCAGCTATAGGTGGCGTCGAACAGGAGCGCCTTGGCCGGGCCGGCGCCGAGCTTGACGCCCTCGCCCGCGTTCGTGCCGAAGTAGTAGTCGTAGTTGCTCGTCGAGCCCAGTCCGGTCTTGACCTCGGAGCGCGTCGTGATGAAGCCGAGCGAGCCCTCGCCGAAGATCTGCGCCCTGCTGTCCGGCTTCTTCTGCACCAGGGGATAGACCCGGAGCCCGGCCTGGACCGGGAACAAGCTGAAGTCGTTCGTCGTGTTGCCGAACTTCTTGCTGCCGAAGTCCAGGTAGCCGACGTCGCTCGTGACTGACACCGTGTGGGTCGGCTTCAGAAACTGCTCGCCCATGATCAGGATCCCCCAGCCGTCCCCGGCTAGGTCCTTGAAATCACTCTGCGGCTTCGTCCAGAGCCCTGAGATCCCGCCCCAGCGATGCGACGCCGCGGGCATCGAGGCGGCGGCGGGCTTGGGCGCCGGCGGGGGCGGAGGGGGGGGCGTCGCGACCGGCGGTGGGGCGACCGGAGGCGGCGTGACCGGCGGGGCGGCGACGTGAGTCGAATCGGGTGTGGACTGAGCAACGGCGAGTCCGGCGCCGGCGACGATTGCCGTCGCGACCAAGGCGAATACCACGCGCTTCATGCTTCCTCCGTGTGGGGGCGCGGCGGACCTGATCCCGGAATGGGCCACGATCCACCAGGTGGTGCGAGAACCACGCGTTATGGGGCGGTGGCCGAGGCATGGCAAACGAGCGGTAACACGCGTGCCGGGCGTTCGCCGTGTGCTAGATTTGCCCGGATTCGAACGTAACGCCGACCCGCGGGGATCGACCATGGATACCCTTACCCAGTACCTCGAGCAGAACCAGGACCGCTTTGTCGAAGATCTGAAGACCGCGCTCCGCATCCCGAGCATCAGCGCCCAGCCCGAGCACAAGGCCGACATGCTGCGCTGCGCCGAGCACTTCGCGGCCGAGCTGCGAAAGCTCGGAATGACGCGCGTGGAGGTGGTGAAGACCGCGGGCCACCCCATCGTCTACGGAGAGTGGTTGGGCGCCCCCGGCAAGCCGACCGCGCTGCTCTACGGGCACTACGACGTGCAGCCGCCGGAGCCGCTCGAGCTGTGGACCACGAAGCCCTTCGAGCCCGTGGTGCGCGACGGCAAGCTCTACGCGCGCGGCGCCGTGGACGACAAGGGACAGGTCTACATGCACCTCAAGGCGATCGAGGCCCACATGAAGGTGCACGGCAAGCTCCCCATCAACCTCAAGATCGTGATCGAGGGCGAGGAGGAGGCCGGGAGCGAGAGCCTGCCCATCTTCCTGCGCGAGCGCCGGAAGGAGCTGGACGCCGACGTGATCCTGGTGAGCGACACCGCCATGCTCGCCCCCGACCAGCCCGCGCTGTGCTACGCCCTGCGCGGCATCCTCTACACCCAGATCGAGGTCACCGGACCGTCCAAGGATCTCCACTCCGGGCACTTCGGCGGAGCTGTGACGAATCCCGCGAACGCCCTGTGCGCGATGATCGCCGCGCTGAAGGACGGGGACGGCCGCATCACCGTGCCCGGCTTCTACGAGCGCGTGCGCCCGCTCACGCCCGCCGATCGCGAGCGGCTGAAGGCGCTCCCGTTCGACGAGAGGGCGTTCATCGCCGAGAGCGGCTCGCCGGTGGCGGCGGGCGAGAAGGGCTACACCACGCTCGAGCGCACCACCGTGCGGCCCACGCTCGATGTGAACGGCATGTGGAGCGGCTATATCGGCGAGGGGAGCAAGACCGTCCTGCCCTCGTTCGCCGCGGCCAAGGTGAGCATGCGTCTCGTGCCCGACCAGGACGAGAAGGAGCTGTTCGGGCGCTTCGAGGCCTA
>VBOS01000181.1:15344-22349 GCA_005893185.1 Candidatus Eiseniibacteriota bacterium | reverse complement strand
TGCTCGACCTCCACGGCGCAACGCCGTGGATCACCGATCCCGACCACCCGATGCTCGAGGCCGCGCGCCGCGCCTTGAAGCGCGCTTGGCCGCGCCCACCGGTGATGGTGCGCGAGGGCGGCTCGATCCCGATCATGTCGGTCTTCGAGGAGACGCACCACCTGCCGTCGATCCTGATGGGCTTCGGGCTCGACGACGACCAGGTGCACTCGCCCAACGAGAAGTTCTCGCTCTCCTCGTTCCACGGCGGCACGAAGAGCGTGGCGTATCTGTACGAGGAGCTGGCGAAGGGGAGCTAGACCGGGGAGCGCCACTTCATGCGTCGTTGGGCCGCAACAACGTCGCTCGCATGCGCTTCGATCGTTCTCGGAATCCCTGCCTGAGTTCTGGTCCCGGGGCCGCTGGATGGTCGCGGCCGGTCTCGGCGCCGCGGGGTCCGTCGCATCGGATCAGGGTGCCCTCGGCATCCCGACTTCCCGATCCCATCGGGACGGGAGCGCGTGGACCCTGGCATTGGTCGTCGAGATGCACTTCGGGCGTCATCTCAAGCGGGACGGGAGCCACTGAGCCCCCGCGTTCAATTCGATCGGTAGTTCCGGAGCTTGAGCTCGACGCCGAAATCCTGGAGCGACCCCTGCGCGGCGGGCGCTCCCACCCACGCGCTGGGAAAGATTCCCGAGCATCGACCGTGACCCGCACGCCGACTGCGCCGCGGAACGGCGCTCCCTCCTCCGCGGCGCGCGGAATTCCCGCGATTCCGCCCGTGAGGTCGCGTCGCTTGCGCTTGGAATGTGTCTTGCGCTCGGACCGCAGCACCGCCCTCCATGTTCGCTTTCAGAATCCTGCTCTTCGCCTGCATCCTCTCCGCAGTCCCGTTTTCCCGGACCTCGCGTTCCGACTCTGACACACCTCCCCACCATGCGGCTGCGACATTGGAGGACCTGCAGGCTTGGGTCGGTGAGTCGATCGCGCGCATGGAATTCGAAGCCGCGCCCGCCGGGGACGAATTCCAAGCCCCGAACCGCGCGCTGAGGCTCCGGACCTGGTTCCGCTACGACGGGGTCGAGGTGTTCCCGCATCTTCTGAGGGGCGGCGCCGAGTGGGTCTGGAAGTGGCGGACACTGGCCCTCGGCGACCCGGGGAGACCTGGGAAGGCCGGGACGCGTGGGTGAGCGGCCTCGCGCCCGCCCCGCTCAGTTGCTGCGGTAATTCCAGAACTTCAGCTCGGCGCCGAAGTCCAGGCCCTTGAGCAGCGTTGGCGTCCTTCAGCACCCGCACGATGTCGCGCGCCACGTGGCGAACGGGGTAAGGATCGGGGTTCTTCATTGACTCCGTGCGAAAAGGGGTAGCCTTTTCCCGGGAGGGCTCACGGGTCGACTCACGTCGCAACCGCCAGGAGCCTGGTCATGAATCCGATCTACGGTGCGCGCCCCGCGCTCCTCCGCCCGTTGCTGGCGCTTTTCCTGACGCTCGCGTAGATCTCGATTCCCATCGGGCACGATTTCGCGCTCAGGGCCTCGCCGTCCGACGGCACGTGGTCCGTGGTCCCACCCCCAACCCCCAGCGCACGCCAGTCGTCGGGGGCGGTCTTCGATCCGGTGCGGGACCGCATGAGCGTGATCGGCGGGTTCCCCGGCCCTATGGGGTCCAGGCGTCGTTCTGGAAGCCGTGGGCGGAGTTGCCCCGTGGACCGGGTGATCGTCATCCGGTAATTCTCGTTCGGCCCGCACGGCAGCAGGAGATCCCGCTTCCGCTGCGCCGGCGCTCAGTTGCTCCGATAATTCCCGAACTTTAGCTCGACGCCGAAGTCGTTGCCTTTGAGCAGCGTGATCACGCCCTGCAGGTCGTCCTTGCTGGGAGATGAGACGCGCACGGTGTCGCCCTGGATCGCGGCCTGCACCCTCCTGAGCTTGGCGTCCTTGAGCACGCGCACGATGTCGCGCGCCATGTCGGATGTGAGCCCGTCCTGGATCGCGACCTCCTGGCGAGCGCCGCCCATCGCGGCCGATTCCACCTTGCCGGGCTTCAGGTTCTTGAGCGGCACCTGGCGGCGCACCATCTTGCTCTGCAGCACGTCCCACATCGCCTTGAGCTTGAACTCGTCGGGGGCCGAGATCGTGATCTTCTTCTCCTTCGGGTCGAGCGCGAAGCTCACCTTGAGCCCCTTGAAGTCGTAGCGCTGCGTGATCTCCTTGGTGGCCTGATCGACCGCGTTGTGGACCTCCATGAAGTCCACGCCGGTCGTGACGTCGAACGAGCTGGTGCTGGCCAAGATCTCCTCCGTGATCAACGGGTCCGTTTCATCATCTGCGTGACCTCGAGCGCGCGGGCGAGCGCTCCACCACGCAACACCTCGCGCTGCACGCTCTCGAGCCCGCGCCGCTGCGCCGCCCACAGGAAGCGCCGCCCGGCCGCAGCAGCTCCCAGAAACTCGGACGCCGCGTGCTCGCGCGAGAGCGTGACGCGATCGGCCGCTCCCGCCTCGGCCGCGAACATCGCCATCACGCGCGCCTGGCCGGTCGGAGGGTGGAAGTAGATTCCCACGCCCTCGAGCGCCCACCAGCGGCCGGGGTCAAGCCCGGTCTCTTCGCGCACCTCGCGGGCCGCGGCTCCCGGGCCGCGCGCTTCAAGCACAAGAACTCGATGCGCCCTGCGCGCCGGCGGAAGACGTAGACCTCGATCTGCGTGGGCCTCAGGTCGGGCACGGGCGCGCAGCATAGGGGCTGGGGCCGCACGCGGGCCAGCGCAGCGGCCGAGGTCGCGCGCCCGGCCGCCGCGTGAGGCGCGAAATGGCTTTGACTTCGACGCGCCGGCTCGCTAGAAGTAGCAGCCGGGACCCTTCGGGGAAGCGCCCTCCTTCCCATTCCACATTTGACCCCGCTCCGGCCTTTCTCTAGAGTCCCCCGGCTTCCGGCACCCGTTGTGGCTTCTGAGGTTGCGGTGAGCTTGTGAAAAGTTTCACCAGGGGGGCGCGACAGTGCCTGAGCCGCCGGAGAAGGACGGAGAACCCTCCGCTCTGAAGACCAGCGGGCTGCTGCTCGCCATTCCCACGCTGCTCATCGTGGCGCCGATCGTGGGCTACTTCGTGGGGAGCTTCGTCGGCCGCTGGCTCAAGGGGGAGGAGTTGGGCGGCATCGCCGGGCTGGCGCTCGGCTTCGCAGCAGCCGGCCGCGAGACGTACAAGATCTACCGCCGTTATCAAGCGGAAGAGGAGAAGAGAACGCGCCGCTGACCGGGCGCCCTTGGGTCCATGAACCTCCGCTACTTCAAGAACGTGCGCAGCGTGACGATCGCGCTCGTGGTCGTGACCGCGATCGCGGCCGCGACCTACGCGACGCCGCTTTCGGCGCTCGGCCTGCTGGCCGGAGCAGCTTGGTCGCTGGTGAACCTCGCGTTGCTCGAGATCCTGATCGTGGCGCTCCTCACGCCGGGCGCCGCGTCCGCCCGCGCGCTCCCGCGCGTCGCATGGGCGCTCGGCGGCATGGCTCTGCTGCTCTTGGGTCTGGCGTGGCTGCTCTTCCATCTGCCGGCGCTGTGGCTGGTGGCTGGGTTCTCGGCACCACTGGCCGTGATCGTGCTCAAGGCGGCGTCCAGCGCTCTGCTCGAGAGCGGGGCGTGGCGCGCGCTGGCGAAGAGCCCGTGGCGCGCGGCCGCGGTCGTCGCTGCGCTGATCCTCACGGCCTGGTGGCTCCTGCCCGCGCGTTCGCTCGGCCAGCGCGCGGACAGTGCGGCCGGCGCGCACGGCGACTCTGCTGTCCGCGATGCGCCGGGCCTCACGACCGCTGCGCACGGCGAGGCCCCGGGCGCTGCGGGCGAGCCCGCAGCCAAGGCGGAGGGGGAGGATGAAGGCTCGGACAAGTTTCCCAACGTGATCACGCTGATCACGGCCGCCAACCATGGCGCGCGTTGGGCCAAGGCGCTCCACTTCTGGGAGCCGATCGTCTTCTCGCTCGCGGTCGGGCTGCTGGTCTGCATCACGGGCTTCGTCGCGAGCCGCAATCCGAAGATGATCCCGGGCGGGCTCCAGAACGGCGCCGAGATGCTGGTCGAGAAGCTCTACGAGTTCGTGGGCGGGATCCTGGGCCACGAGAACGCTCGGCGCTTCTTTCCGCTGCTCGGGACGCTCTTCGTCTACATCTTCGCGATGAACCTGTTCGGGCTCCTGCCGCTCATGGACTCGCCGACGTCGAACCTGAACATCACCTTCGCGCTCGGGCTCACGGTCTTCGTGTACGTCCAATACGTCGGGATCCGCGGGCTCGGCATCGTGGGCTACGTGGATCACATGCTGGGCAGCCCGCGCGACGTGCTGGGCTGGATGGTCGCCCCCCTCATGTTTCCGATCCACCTGATGGGCGAGCTGGCCAAGCCGATCTCGCTCTCGTGCCGTCTGTTCGGCAACGTCTTCGGCGAGGACATGCTGCTCGTGGGATTCGCCTCACTCGGCATCGGAATGTTGTCGTTCGCGCACTCGCCGGTCGGGATCCCGCTCCACGCGATCTTCTTCCCGCTCGCGCTGCTCACCAGCACGCTCCAGGCGTTCGTGTTCACCGTCCTCAGCACCATCTACATCCTCCTCATGCTGCCGCACGAAGAGCACGGGCACGAGGAGGGAGCGCAGCACGCACACTAGCAGCGGACGGGTCCGCCGCTTTTAGGCGGGCGCGTTCGGTCGAACCACCCAAGGAGGAGACCATGAACTTCGACTTCCACGCGGCTCTCGCTCTCGGACTCCCGATCGGCATCGGCGTGGCGGCGATCGGCTCCGGCATCGGACTCGGTCTCATCGGCCAGGGCGCGATGCAGGGGATCGCCCGCCAGCCCGAGGCCACAGGCAAGATCCAGATCAACATGATCATCATGGCGGCGCTCGCCGAGGCGCTGACGATCTACGCGTTCGTCGTGATGCTGATGCTGAACAAGAAGATCGGCTGAAGCCTCGGAGCTTAGCAGCCGGCACGTCGCCGACGCGGGGCGGCTTCCGGCAAGGAGCGCACATGGACCTCATCGATTTCCGGCTGGTCTTCACCCAGATCCTGGGCTTCTTGATCCTGCTCTGGGCGCTCAACAAGTGGGCGTTCGGCCCGCTGCTGGGCATGCTGGAGGCGCGGCGCGCGAAGATCGCCTCCGAGTTCGCGGCGGCCGAGCGCGCTCAGGCCCTCGCCCACGAAGAGAAGCGCCATTACGAGCAGGAACTGCGCGGCATCGATGCGAAGGCTCGCCAGCGGCTGACGGAAGCCGTGGCCGAGGGCCAGAAGGTGGGGGCGGAGATCCGGCAGCAGGCACAGGCGGAGGCGGTCCGCCGCCTGGAGCGGGCCCAGGACGACATCGCGCGCGAGAGCGAGAAGGCGAAGGAGCGCATCAAGCAGCAGGTGATCGACCTGGCGCTGCTCTCGGCCGAGAAGATCCTGCGCCAGAAGCTGGACGATCCCGCGCAGAGGCGCTTGGCGGGCGAGTTCGTCGACGAGGTCGAGGCGCTGCGGTGAGCGGGATGGAGTGGTCGGGGGCGACCCGGTGAAGGACACGGTGGTCGCTGGGCGCTACGCGAAGGGGCTCTTCCTCTTCACCGAGAAGCGGGGCGAGACCGCGGGGGCGCTGGCCGATCTCCTGGGCCTGCGCGCCGTGCTCGAGCCCGGCTCAGCGGCTGAACGCTTCCTGGCTTCGCCGGTCGTGCTGCCCGCCGAGAAGCGCAGGGCGCTCGAACAGGGTCTCGGCGGGCGCGTGCTCAGGAGCGTTGTGCTCTTCCTCGATCTCCTGCTACGCAAGAAGCGGATGGGCGACTTCCCGGTCGTGGTCTCGGAGTTCGAGGCCCTGGTCGAGAGGTCGCAGGGCGTGCAGCGCGCGCAGGTCGTGAGCGCCCGCCCGCTCGAGACGGCCGAACGCGAGCGCCTCCACCGCGCGCTCGAGCGGCTCACGTCCGCGACCATCCGGCTCGAGGCGGATGTGGATCCCGAATTGCTCGGCGGGGCGCTGGTGCGGATCGGCGACCGCGTGATCGACCGCTCGGCCCGCACGCTGCTCCGGGCCATGGCCGAGCGCCTGCAGCACGTCAGCGTGTGACGCACCCGCCCACATCACCCATCACCTCCAGGGGTTCGTGATCATGTCCTTTCGACCGGAAGAAGTGAGCGCCGTCCTGGCGCAGGAGCTGGAACGCTACGAGGCGAAGCTCGAGACCAAGAGCGTCGGCACGGTGCTCTCGGTCGGCGACGGCATCGCGCGCCTCTGGGGCCTGGAAGACGCGATGGCCGGGGAGCTGCTGCGGTTCCCGGGCGACATCGTGGGCATGGTGCTGAACCTCGAGGAGGACAACGTCGGGGCGGTGCTGTTCGGCTCGGACAAGAACATCAAGGAGGGCGACCGCGTCGAGCGCACCCAGCGCATCGCATCGGTCCCGGTCGGGAAGACCATGATCGGGCGGGTGGTGAACGCGATTGGCCAGCCGGTGGACGGCAAGGGTCCGATCGGCGCGGACCACTACCGCAACATCGAGTTCACGGCCCCGAGTGTGGTGGAGCGCCAGCCGGTGAAGGAGCCGCTCCAGACCGGCATCAAGGCGATCGACTCGATGATCCCGATCGGGCGCGGCCAGCGCGAGCTGATCATCGGCGACCGCCAGACCGGGAAGACGGCGATCGCGCTCGACGCCATCATCAACCAGAAGGGCCAGAACGTGGTGTGCGTGTACGTCGCGATCGGCTAGAAGGAGTCCACGGTCGCGAACGTTGTGAGCACGCTCGAGAAGCACGGGGCGATGGAGTACACGATCGTGGTGACGGCCTCGGCCTCGGAGTCCGCCCCGCTCCAGTACATCGCGCCCTACGCCGGGCTGGCGATGGGCGAGGAGTTCACCTACCAGGGCGGCCACGCGCTCCTGGTGTACGACGATCTCTCGAAGCACGCGCAGGCCTATCGCCAGCTCTCGCTGCTCCTGCGCCGCCCGCCGGGGCGCGAGGCGTATCCCGGCGACGTCTTCTACCTGCACTCCCGCCTGCTCGAGCGCGC
>VBOS01000181.1:0-15305 GCA_005893185.1 Candidatus Eiseniibacteriota bacterium | reverse complement strand
CGACGTGTCGGCCTACATTCCCACGAACGTGATCTCGATCACCGACGGTCAGATCTTCCTCGAGGGCGACCTCTTCTACGCTGGAGTGCGGCCCGCGATCAACGTCGGCATCTCGGTGTCGCGCGTGGGCGGCAACGCCCAGATCAAGGCGATGCGCAAGGTGGCGGGACGCCTGCGCCTCGACCTCGCATCGTACCGCGCGCTGGCCGCGTTCGCCCAGTTCGGGTCGGACCTCGACAAGGCGACGCAGGCCCAGCTCACGCGCGGCGAGCGCATGGTCGAGCTGCTCAAGCAGGACCAGTACGTCCCCATGCCGGTCGAGCAGCAGGTGGTCTCGATCTTCACCGGCACCCAGGGCCATCTCGACGACATCCCGGTCGAGGCCGTGCGTCGCTTCGAACGCGAGTTCCTGGCGTTCATCGAGAAGAGTTATCCGGAAGTGCCGCACAACATCCGCACCACCAAGGACCTCTCCGACGCCGACAGCCAGCGGCTGGGCGAGGCGGTGAGGCAGTTCAAGGCGGCCTTCAAGGTCTAGGGGTCAATCGCCAGCCCATGAGCACACTGCGAGCGCTCCGCCGGCGCATCCGGTCCGTCCAGAACACCCAGCAGATCACCAAGGCCATGGAGATGGTGGCCGCCTCCAAGCTGCGGCGCGCCCAATCCAAAGCGCTCTCGGCCCGCCCGTACGCCGTCAAGATCTCGGAGATGCTCGGCAATCTGGCCGGCGCCGCCAGCGAGCTCGACCATCCGCTCTTCAAGGCGCGCGAGGTGAAGAACGTGGCGCTGGTGCTCGTCACCTCCGACCGAGGGCTGTGCGGCGCGTACAACGCCAACCTGCTGCGCGGCGCCGAACACAGGCTGCGGGCAGCACCGCCCGCAGGCTCCCGGCCGGTCGTCACGTCGCTCGTGCTGGTCGGCAAGAAAGGGCGCGACTACTTCCGGCGCCGGAGGTACCCGGTGCTGGCCGCCCACACCCCGCTGCCGACCGAGGCCAGCCTCGAGTTTGCGCGCACCCTCACCCAGGACCTGATCGCGCGCTTCCTCTCCGGGGAGGTGGATCGCGTGGAGATCATGTTCACGCGGTTCATCTCGGCGCTGAACCGCAAGGTGGTCGTGGATCCGTTCCTGCCGGTGGGGGCCGGAGCGGCGGAGTCGGCACCGACGAGCTCGATCTTCGAGCCGGATGCCGAGAGCATCTTTGCCGAGCTGCTGCCGCGCTACGCCACCGCGAAGCTGTTCGCCGCGCTCGCGGACGCGCTGGCGTCGGAGCACTCGGCGCGCATGATCGCGATGGCTCTGCGCGCAAGAACGCCGGCGAGCTGATCGATCTCTTGACGCTGCGCCGCAACCGGCTACGCCAGGCGGCGATCACCAAGGAGCTGCTCGACATCGTGGGCGGAGCGGAAGCCCTCAAGTAGAGTTCCATGCGCCGGCGGCGGCCGCCGCCGGCGTTCCAACCGGGAGCGAGCGACATGGCGGAAAACGTTGGAAAGGTCGTGCAGGTGATCGGGCCGACAGTGGACGTGGCCTTCGACGCCGACAAGCTGCCGCGGATCCTGAACGCGATCCGCATCGAGGATCCGGCGCGGGGGATCCGCCTCACCGTCGAGGCCGCGCTCCACATCGGCGACAACATCGTTCAACCTGCTGAGCGATCCCATCGACGGCAAGGGTCCGGTGGCGGCCGAGAAGCGCTATCCGATCCATCGTCCCGCTCCGACATTCGAGGACCAGGAGACGTCGATCCAGATCTTCGAGACCGGCATCAAGGTCGTGGACCTGCTGGCGCCCTACCAGAAGGGCGGCAAGGTCGGTCTGTTCGGAGGGGCGGGCGTCGGCAAGACCGTGATCCTCCAGGAGCTGATCCGCAACATCGCCACCGAGCACGGCGGCTACTCGGTGTTCGCGGGCGTGGGCGAGCGCACGCGCGAGGGCAACGACCTCTACCGCGAGATGACCGAGTCGGGCGTCCTCGCGAAGACCGTGATGGTGTTCGGCCAGATGAACGAGCCGCCCGGCGCGCGGTTGCGCGTGGGGCTCACCGGTGTGACGATGGCCGAGTTCTTCCGCGACGAGCGCGGCCAGGACGTGCTGCTCTTCATCGACAACATCTTCCGCTTCACCCAGGCCGGCTCCGAGGTATCGGCGCTGCTCGGCCGCATGCCGAGCGCGGTCGGCTACCAGCCGACGCTGGCGACCGAGATGGGGGCGCTCCAGGAGCGCATCACCTCGACGCGCAAGGGGTCGATCACGTCGGTGCAGGCGATCTACGTCCCGGCCGACGACCTCACCGACCCGGCGCCCGCGACCGCGTTCGGCCACCTCGACGCCACCACCGTGCTCGACCGCGGCATCTCGGAGAAGGGCATCTACCCGGCGGTCGACCCGCTCGCCAGCACATCGCGCATTCTCGATCCCAAGATCGTGGGCGATGAGCACTACGGGGTCGCGCGAGCTGTGCAGAAGATCCTGCAGCGCTACAAGGACCTGCAGGACATCATCGCCATCCTCGGCATGGACGAGCTGTCGGAGGAGGACAAGGTGATCGTGGCGCGGGCGCGAAAGATCGAGCAGTATCTGTCGCAGCCGTTCTTCGTGGCGGAGGCTTTCACCGGCCGGCCGGGCAAGTACGTGAAGCTCGAGGACTCGATCAAGGGCTTCAAGATGCTGGTGAGCGGAGAGCTGGACGACCTGCCGCAGCAGGCGTTCTACATGTGCGGCGCGGTCGAGGAGGCGATCGCCAACGCCGAGAAGATGGCGGCGATGGCGTAGAGGCTCGCGCGGGGGCAGCCCCAAGCGCGGCGAAGGCAAGCGATTCGGGTCGGAGGGCCGGGGCGCTGACATCGTGGACCGGGACAGCAATCGCCCTGGTCCCCGACCCATCATGAGGAGTCGCAGATGGCGAGCGAGTTCAAGTTGAGCGTGCTCACCCCCGAGCGCACCGTGTTCGAGGGGTCGGTGGAGTACGTGCAGGTGCCCGGCAGTCAGGGCTACCTCGGCGTGCTCGCGCACCACGCTGCGCTGGTGACCGCGCTCGCCGCAGGCGACCTCACGCTGCGCCACGCCGGCGGCCGCGAGGAGCGCATGCGCGTGAGCGGCGGGTTCTTCGAGGTGAGCGCCAACCGCGCGACCGTGCTCGCGGACGAGATCAGCGAGGGAACCGCCTCCCGGTAGGCGCCCTCACGGCCGCATCCTTGGCGCGGCACTTTCCCGCTGCGCGCAGCGCGCGCAATCGTATCCCTCCACATTGCGCCCCCTCGCCCACGCGCTGGGGAAGATCCCCCGCCGCGCCCCTGCCACCGCATTGCAGCTTCGAGTTTCACGCGTTGCAGCTCGCCTGAGCGCGTCCCGCGCCTCCCGGCACGTCTGCAGTTAGGGGTCCGGCCCCGATCTCCAAGGATTGGTGCGCCTCTTGCGATGAGGCGTGAGCGGGTCGCGAGGCCAGCGCCCGCGGGTGACCGTGGGGCGGCGCTCGGCGAAGACCCACGCGCCCGCCGGCAGTGGTGTCGCGTCCCAGTCAACGTTTCCGAAAGAGGAGGAACACCCGGTGAAGAACCTGATCGTCCGTTTCCTGAGGGATGAGAGTGGCGAGGATCTGATCGAGTACGGTCTGCTGTGCGCCTTCGTGGCCGCAGTCGCGACCGCCGTGATCATCGCCGATCCGCTCGGCATCCGCAGCTCGCTGATCAACGCCTACATGCGGGCGAAGACGGCGCTCGACAACTCGTAGTTCATCGCACACCTCCCCCGCCATGAATGCTCCGCTCTGGGTTGCAGTGCCCGTGGTCGTCGTCGCCATCCTGGCGGCCCGGGCGGACGTTCGGGCGCGGCGGATTCCCAACGCGCTGACGGGGCCGGCGATCGTGCTGGCCCTGCTCGCGCACTTCTGGTTCGAAGGCTTCGCCGGGCTGCGCGGCTCACTCGCCGGAATGTTGATCGGCGCCGGCCTGCTGCTCCCGGGCTTCATCTTCCGCTTCACCGGCGCGGGCGACGTCAAGCTGATGGCGGCCGTCGGCGCCTGGTTCGCGTTCCCCGACGCGCTGATGGCCACGCTGCTCGCCTTCATCGCAGGTGGCCTGGTCGCGATCGTGGTCGCAGCCCGCCGCAAGATCCTGCGCCACACCCTGCTGAACACGGCCTGGTTGGCCGCCTGGGTGATGCGCCCCGGCGCCGTCGCAGCCACGCCGCCCCCCGGGTCCGGCGTGCGATTCCCCTTCGCGCTCGCGGTTCTCGCGGGCTCGATTGCCGGCTTATGGATTCGGGTATGAGCGCCGATAACCCCACGCGCATGGCGGATGGCCGGCGGTACTCGGAGATCCGCCGTGAGCGAGGCACGGCGCTGATCGAGTTCGCGCTCGTCTTTCCGATGTTGCTGGTGCTCACGCTCACGGTGGTGGACGTCTCGCGCGCGTTCTTCGTAAAGAACCTGGCGTACCAGGCCGCGCGCGAGGGGGTTCGCTCTCTGGTGGTGGGCACCTCTGCCGACAGCGCGCTGGTGCGCCAGCGCGTGATGCAGGTGACGGGCGCGGCGAAGGTCACGCTCAAGAGCCTCACCATCACGGGGCCGGACGCGAACAAGCTCCAGAGCGTGTCGGTGGGGGTCGAGTTCCACTGGTTGTTCCGCGGTCTGTTCAGCTGGCTGGGCGCCGTCTTCAACGATCCGGCGACGCTCACCGGTGTGGCGTGGATGCGCAAAGAAGGCTGATCTCTCGAGAGGAGCGACGGCGATGACGAATCAGGGGCAACGGCTCATCGGTGTCGCGCTGGTACTGGGCGTGGCGGCCGCGGTGGCCGGCTACTTCGGGTTGCATGGAGCCGCGGAGCGCACGGCCGCTGGCCAGCGCGCGAACTTGCGAGACGTGGTCGTGAGCGTGACCGATCTCACGTTCGGCACGAAGCTGGAGTCCACCATGCTCCGGATCGCACACTATCCGAAGGACGCGGTCCCCGAGGGCGCCTACGCGCATGTCGACTCTGTCGTCGGGCAGACCACCAAGGTCTTCATGGCGGCGCGCGAGCCGGTCACAGCCATCAAGCTCTCCTCCCGCGGCGGCGGTCTCTCCATGCTGGTGCGCCCGAAGATGCGCGCAGCCAGCATCGAGGTGAACCAGGTCTCAGGGGTGTCGGGATTCGTACTGCCCGGCGACCGGGTGGACGTGCTGATCACCGTGAATCCCCGTCACGACGAGGACGCCGTGACCCGCACGCTCCTCCAGAACATCGAGGTGCTCGCGGCCGGCCAGAAGACCCAGCAGCAGGACAACAAGCCGATCAACGTGCAAGCGGTGACGCTGCTCGTGGATCCTGCGGGCGCCGAGGTGCTGGCGCACGCGGGACACGAAGGCGAGATCAGCCTCGTGCTTCGCAATCCCGGGGACGACTCCAAGGAGCAGGTCCCGGGACTCTCGACCCGCGAGATGTTGGGCGGGTCGATTCCGACTGCGGTTCCGACTGCGGCCCCGAAGCGCCGCCCGACCGTGACCCCGGTCTCCACGCCGCCGCCCGGAGTTCCGGTCGTCCATCGCGAGCCACCCAAGATCCGGATCATCCGTGACGCGAGCGTGACCGAAACGCCCGCCTTCCACGACAGCACTCCCAACTGATTTCACGCTACACCGTTGAACTAAGGAGGAATCGAACATGCAGGCGCATACGTCCCGAGTGTGGCCGATCGGCCTGATCGCTGTCCTGGCGCTGCTCGGCCCGGTCACGGCCCACGGCGCCGAGCGCCAGAGACTCCACATCGCCGTCGGGCGGGCGGAGGTCGTGCCGTACAGCGAGGACGTGCGCACGGTCGCGATCGCCGAACCCAAGATCGCGAACGCGGCGGTGGGCTCGGCCCGCACCGTGGTCGTGAACGGCAAGGCGCCGGGCATCACAACGCTCGTGATCTACGGCGAGGGCGGGCACTACACGACGTACGATGTCGATGTGGCCGTGCCCAACGCCCAGGAGCAGGTGCAGCTCGCCGTGCGCGTGGCGGAGGCCGACTCGAACGCGAGCCGCGAGCTGGGGCTCGACGTCGTGGGCTCAATCACCAACGACAACGTCAAAGGCACGTTGCGCGGCGGGCTCTTCCCGACCAAGGTGGTCAGCCCGACCGAGGCGATCAGCCAAGCGGCCGACGGGTTCCTGAGCTACCGACACACCACCGGAGACGGCTCCCTGCTGACCGCCTGGAAGGCGCTGGAGGGGAACGGCAGCCTCCGCGTGCTCGCCCACCCGACGCTGGTCGCGCGCAGCGGCGAGAAGGCCAGCTTCCACGCGGGCGGTGAGTTCCCGATCCCGATCGCCAGCAGCCAGGGCACGGCGGGCGGCGGGGTCACCGTCACGATCGAGTGGAAGGCGTTCGGCGTGCGCGTGGACTTCACCCCCACGGTGGAGGAGGACAGCACCATCACCCTGGTCGTGGACTCCGAGGTGAGCCAGCTCGACTTCAACAACGCGCTCACGCTGAGCGGCTTCAACGTGCCGAGCGTGATCGTGCGCCGCACAGCCACCACCGTCAGCCTGAGGAACGGGGAGTACCTCGTGATCGGCGGACTCAAGCAGACCGACCACGCGAAGAGCGTGGAACGCGTCCCGATCCTGGGGGCCATTCCGGTGCTCGGCTGGTTCTTCTCGCACAGCGTCACAAGCGCCGACGAGCGCGAACTGCTGGTCGTGGTCTCGCCGCAGGTGCTGGCGGCAACCCGGACGCTGCCCCAGCTCCCGACCGACGCTCCCAAGGGCAAGCGCTGAGGATCGTATCGTGTTGAATCTCCGGGGCGCCTCGAGGCGCAGAGAGCGCGGGGCCGTGATCATCTGGCTCACGCTCTTCCTGCTCGTGCTGATCGGGTTCGGCTCGCTCTCGGTGGACGTGGCGAAGCTGGCCGCGGCCCGCACGCAGCTCCAGAACGCAGCGGACGCTGCTGCGCTGGCCGGCGCCTCGGCGCTCGACCCGGGAACCGCCATGATCGTGCAGCCGCTGGCCATCACTCGCGCCCAGGCGGCCGCCTTGAGCAACAAGGCGTTCATCACCGATCCCCAGCCCGTGGTCCTCGCGGCCGCCGACGTGACGTTCCCGACGCCGTTGCGGGTCCGGGTCAAGGTGCGCCGCGAGGGCTCGGAATCGGTGGTCACGACGCTCGCACAGGTGCTGGGGATCAAGCAGCCCTCCGTGACGGCGACGGCCACCGCCAAGCTCGACACGGTCGGCACCGCGCTGTGCGGCGTCGTCCCGCTCGGCGTATCACCCAACGCCGGGCAGAACTTCCAGATCGGCTGCGCCAACCTGTACACGCTCAAGACCGGCGGGGGTGCCGGCGGCGGCGGCGAGTATGGCGCGATCAACTTTTCTTACTGCGCCAACCAGGGGGTGTGCGCAGGGATGAACCCCTCCGGCGGCAATACGTTTCGCTGCCTGCTGACCAACGGCTACTGCTGCCCGCTCACGGTCGGCCAGGTCGTCGATACCGAGTCGGGCAACATGGCGGGCCCGACCAAGCAGGCGATCAACAGCCGTTTCGCCGCCGACGCCGTCACCACCGAGAACATCTGCTACAGCGATTACGTCTCGCGCGGCGGCACCGGGCAGCGCGTCGTGCTGTTGCCCATCACGACCCCGGTCGCGGGGAACCGCCAGGTGACGATTCTCGGATTCTGCGCCTTCTTCATCCGGAACCGGCCGGGAAACGGCGACATCGTGGGCGAGTTCATGTACCAGGTCATTGCCGGGACCGGCGGCGGTTCGGGCACCGGTCCCGTGGTCTTCAGCCTCCGGCTCGTCCCGAACTCGTGAGGAGGAGCGCGTGGTGAACCATGCCCTGTCCGTGGTCCTCGTGCACCGCGACTCGAACGAGCGGGCCCAGCTCCGCGCGGCGTTCGAGACCGCGGGCTCGGTGCAGATCGCGGGTGAGCGCCCCGACCTGCGCGGCGGCCTGGCGCTGGCGCGCCAGGTTCGACCGGACATCCTGGTGCTCGAGCTGGACCGGCGCGGGCCCGAGGAGACGCTCGCCGCCGGCGCCCAGTACCGGATGGAGCACCCGGAAGGAACGCTGTTCCTGACCACCGACCAGCTCGATGCCGATCTCCTGCTGCGCGCCATGCGCACCGGCGCGCAGGACGTGCTGCGCCGCCCGTTCGACCGCAGCGCCCTGGGCGCCGCGATCGAGCGCGTGGCCGCGCTCAAGGCGCGCAAGCACGGTTCCGCGGGTGGGCACAAGGTGATCACGGTGTTCTCGAACAAGGGTGGCATCGGCTGTAGCACGATCGCGACCAACCTGGCGCTGGCCCTGCGGCAGATCTCGAACGGCGAGGTGGCGCTCGCCGACCTCGACCACCAGTCGGGCGACGTCGCGTTCCTGATGGGGCTCACCCCCACCCGCTCGCTGGCCGACGTGGCCGACGCGGCCCGCCTGGACTCGGCGAGCGTGCAGGACGCGCTGGCCAAGCACGAGAGCGGTGTCCGCGTGCTGCCGCAGCCCGAGCAGCTCGACCGCGCCGAACGGCTCGAGCCCGGGACCGTCGGGGGAGTGCTCGAGACCCTGAGCGCGATGTTCGACTACGTGGTGGTGGACGCGCCGCACGGCTTCAGCGACACCGCGCTCGAGATCTTCGACCGCTCGAGCACGATCCTGCTCGTGACGGAGCTGAGCATCCCCTCGGCGCGCGCCGCGCGCCGGGCGCTCGAGGTCTTCCAGCGGCTCAACTACCTGGTGACGCCGGACCGCGTGCGCCCGATCGTCAACCGCTTCGTCGAGAACGGGGCGGTCTCGCTCGCCCAGTTCGAGGAGACGCTGGGGCTGTCGATCGCGGCCCGGATCGCGAACGACTATGCAGCCGTGAGCAAGGCGATCAACCTGGGCCGCCCGCTCTTCATGGATGCTGCCGAGAGCCGGGCCACGCGTGACCTGATCGCGTTGGCGCAGGCGCTGTCAGGCGCAGCCGGGCAACACGCCGATAACGTGGTCGAGATGCCGCGCAAGCCTTCATTCTGGAAGTTCCGGAAAGGAAAGGTCGCATGAACCTTCGCCAACGGTTGGGAAGCAATCGCCCGGGTGGCCCAGCCGCCCCGAACCCGCTGGCTACAGCGCGCGCCGTCGAGGCAGAGCCCGACCGCTATCAGGCGATGAAGATGCGGCTCCATCGCGAGCTGATCGCCAAGCTGGACCTGAGCCAGCTCGAAGGGCTGTCGGACGGGGAACGGCGCTCCCAAGTGGAGCGCGTCGCGCGCCGGCTGATCGTCGATGGCGAGATCCGGCTCACGCGCGCGGACGAAGAGCGCCTGATCACGGAGCTGATGTGGTGAACACCCACCGCCAGGTCT
The DNA here is from genome assembly GCA_005893185.1 of Candidatus Eiseniibacteriota bacterium. Taxonomy (GTDB): domain Bacteria; phylum Eisenbacteria; class RBG-16-71-46; order RBG-16-71-46; family RBG-16-71-46; genus WS-2. The sequence continues at coordinate 5,995 of VBOS01000181.1, read as the reverse complement.
ACGTCGAGCGGCTCGGCAAGCTCGAGCCGACGTCGATCGCGTTCCGCGACGACGCCCATTTGCGGCTGGTGATCGACCGCATCATCTCGCGCGTCGGCCGCCGCGTCGACGAGTCCTCGCCGCTCGTGGACGCGCGGCTCCCGGACGGCTCGCGAGTGAACGCCATCATCCCGCCGGCGGCGATCGACGGGCCGATCCTCTCGATCCGGCGCTTCCGCCGCTCCGCTCTCTCGATCGAACAGCTCCTGGAATTCGGCACGCTGGGCTCCGACATGGCGGAGTTCCTGACCGCATGCATCCGCTCGCGGCTCAACATGCTGATCACGGGCGGGACCGGGTCGGGCAAGACCACCGTGCTCAACATCCTCTCGCGCTACATCCCGCACGACGAGCGCGTCGTGACGATCGAGGACTCGGCCGAGCTCATGCTCCAGCAGGCACACGTGGTGCGGCTCGAGACCCGGCCCCCCAACATCGAGGGCCGCGGTCAGATCACACAGCGCGACCTGGTGCGGAACGCGCTGCGCATGCGGCCCGACCGCATCATCGTGGGCGAGGTGCGCGGCGACGAGGTGCTCGACATGCTCCAGGCCATGAACACCGGCCACGACGGCTCGCTCACCACGATCCACTCGAACGGGCCGCGCGACGCCCTCCACCGGCTCGAGAACCTGGTGCTGATGGCCGGGCACGAGCTGCCGGACCGCGCGATCCGCGAGGCCGCAAGATCCTGTCCGTGCAGGAGCTGCTGGGCATGGAAGGCGCGGTGGTCACGATGCAGGAGATCTTCCGCTTCGTGCGTACCGGGCTCGACAACGACGGCAGGGTGCGCGGCTACTTCGAGGCCACCGGCATCGTGCCGCGCTGTACCGAGCGCCTGCGGTTGGCGGGCGTCCAGCTGTCGCCCGCGATCTTCGAGCGCGGGCGGCGCCAGACGAGGGCCGCATGACGCTCGTCTTCATCTGCTTCATCGCGCTCGCTGTCGTCCTGCTCGTGCTCGGCATCGGGCTCGAGCGCGGGGGCGCCGCCGCGCGCGAGCTGAGCGAGCGCCTGCGCAGCATCGCGCCGCACCGCGAGGGACCGGGGCGAGAGCTGGAGCGCGACCGCCGCCTGAGCGTGATCCCGTGGCTGGATCGCACGCTGCGCGGCATCCGGCTCGGCGAGCGGCTCGAGATGCTGCTCTACCAGGCCGGCGTGAGCCTGCGGGCCGGCACCCTGATCCTGCTGTGCGTCGTGTTCGCGGGCGGCGGCTACATCCTGGGGCTGGCGCTCGCCCACCGGCTGTTCCCCGCGATCGTCGGCTTCGCAGCTTGCGGGCCGCTGCCGCTGCTCTACGTGATGTCGCGCAAGCGCGGGCGCATGCGGGCGTTCGCGCGCGAGTTCCCGGACGCGCTCGACCTGCTGGTCACGGCCCTGCGCGCCGGGCTCTCGTTCACCGCCGCGATGCAGATCGTGGCCGACGAGGCGCCGGAGCCGGTACGCGGCGAGTTCGCCGTCACGGTGGAGGAGCAGGCGCTGGGGCTCGACGCGCGCGAGGCGCTGCTCCACCTCACCCGACGCGTGGACGTGCTCGACCTGCGCTTCTTCGCGACGGCGGTGCTGCTCCAGCGCGAGACCGGCGGCAACCTGGCGGAGGTGCTCGCGAACACATCGGCTCTGATCCGGGATCGCTTCCGGGTGCTGGGAGACATCCAGACCTACACCGCGCAGGGCAAGATCACCGGCATGATCCTGGTGTGCCTGCCGATCTTCGTTTGCATCTTCATGGTCGTCCTGACGCCCAACTTCTTCGGGCCGATGCTCGATTCCGACTCCGGCCGGTTCGCGCTGTGGCTCGCGGCGGGGATGCAGGTCGCCGGGATCCTGGCGGTGCGCAAGATCGTCAACATCCGGGTGTGACCATGGAAACCGTGATCTTCAGCCTGCTCCTGTTCCTGGCCGTCTCGCTCGCCGCCTACGCCGTGTGGTCCCAAGTGGCGACCGCCCGCGATCCGGTCGCGGCGCGCCTGCGCCAGATCCGGGCCTCGCACACGTCGGGCGGGGCGCGCGCGACCTTCGGCGAGCGCCCCGATCCGCTGCTCGAGCTGCTCGCGCGCCTCGGCGGCTTCCTGCCGGCCCGCGAAGGCCGCGACGTGCTGCGCACCGGGCTCGTGAAGGCCGGATTCCGCCGTCCCGAGGCGGTTGCGGTGTTCCTGGGCTGCAAGATCGCGTGCGCGGTGCTGGTGCCCCTGGCCTGGATCAGCATCGCATCGGTGATCGGACGCCCGCTCGGTAGCGTCGCCCTGTGGACGGTGATCACAGCCGCTGCCGGCTTCTACCTGCCCTCCGCTTACGTCTCGCTGCGCCAGAAGCGGCGGCAGCTCGAGATCATGCTCGCGCTCCCGGATGCGCTCGACCTGCTCGTGGTGTGCGTCGAGGCCGGCCTCGGGATCGCGGCCGCGATCCAGCGCGTTGCGGAGGAGATCGCGGTCGCGAGCCCGGCGCTCTCGGTCGAGCTGGCGCTCGTGAACCAGGAGATGCAGGCCGGAGTCGCACGCTTCGACGCGCTGCGCGGCTTGGCACGGCGCACCGGCGTGGACGAGCTCTACGCGCTGGTGGCGATGCTCATCCAGACCGACCGGCTCGGGACCAGCGTGGCCGACGCGCTGCGCGCGCACGCGCAGTCGATGCGCACGCGTCGCCGCCAGCGCGCCGAGCTGCTCGCGCGTCAGGCCGGCGCCAAGCTTGCGTTCCCGCTCGTGCTCCTGATCCTGCCGGCGCTGCTCGTGGTGATTCTCGGTCCGGCTGCGATTCAGATCACGAAGGCGCTGGTGTCCGGAGACTAAACGCCCGAGCGTCTCCAAGGACGGCCGGCGCGGCGCACGCGCAGCCGAGAGTGAAGGAGGTGAGTGCAGATGATGAAGTGGCTGATCTGGATTCCGGTGATCGTGCTGGGGCTGCTGTGGTGGATGCGGCGCTCCTCTCAGAAGCGCTCGAATCGCCCGTAAGCGGCCGAAGGCGCATGATCGCGGGCCCCACGGATTGGTGAGCCCGCCAGGTCGCGCCGCGGGCGGAAGGTCTCTCCGCCCAAACGCCGCGGGCCGCGGAGCAACGTGGACGGCGCCCGCGTCGAGCCCGCCCTGCGTTCCGGCGGACCCGACGCGCGACCGCCTTCCCTCGAGCTACATCTTCCGCTCGTAGGCGATCTCCATCGTCTTGAACTCCTTGCCGTCCGGGCTCTTCACGTACATCTCGAAGACGTGGTGATTGTCGTCGAGATAGCGCGTGACCTGACGGTACTTCGTCATCTTGCCGGTCGCCGGGTCCGGGCTTTCCGCCGTCCAGTTGATGACGTTCCCACTCGCGTCCGCCGTGCCCTGGCTGGACATGATCCCCGTCCCCATGTTGTCGATCCACACGCTCACGAACTTCTTGAGGACGTTGTCGTAGCCGGTGAGACCCATCCCCTGGAACGGCTTGCCCATCATCTCGCCCGCGCTCTGCTCCTGGCAGTAGCGGCCGTCCATGAGCGTCGTGATCGTCGAGGTGGAGGTCGTCACCTGCATGGGCTGAGACGGATCCATCGTCCACTTGACCGTCAGGTTCCACTCTCCCGCGAGCTGCTTGAAGCGCTCGTGGCTGGGTCCGGGCGCCGCCATCTTCGCCATCATCTCCGCCATGGCCTGCGGGTCCATCTTCGGCTGCGCGGCGGAAGCCTTCGCGCCGCCCGCGCCCGCGGTCTTGGACTTCGTGGCCTCCTGGGCCGGCGCCACTCCCGAAACCGCGACGAGCAGCGCGACACACATCAGCAAACGCGTCTTCATCTCTCCTCCTCCGAACGTGGGGGGTGAATTGCGGGCCGGCAAGCTAACAAACGAGCGGACATCGCCGCAACCGGCGACCGGCGCCTGGAGCGATCGGGAAGCGATGTGCGTGGCGTCTTGCGCCGAGAGTCGGGGGCGCTGGAAATCGCGGCCGGCGTGGGCGTGCGGTGGTGCCACGGACGACCTCGGGGTCCTGCAATTGGGCAGCAAGGATTACAGCGCGTCAGGGTTTTGTCAACGATTATTCGCTGAGGGGGGGCGGGTGCCCGGATCGGCAGGAAGAAGGCCGCCCGCGCCGAAGGCCTCGCAACGGCGGGGGCGGCCCGTTCTCGTGCTGGCGGAGCGGCCGGCGCAGCGCGCCCGTCACTTCACCTCGATCGTGACCTTCTCCATCTTGACCGGCTCGGAGGTCGCGCCACTCTGCGAGCCCGCCCCCTCGAGCTTCTTCAGCACGTCCGTCCCCTCGACCACCTCGCCGAAGATCGAGTGCTTGCCGTCGAGCCAGGGAGTTGGCACGAACGTGAGGAAGAACTGGCTGCCGTCGGTTCCGGGCCCCGCGTTCGCCATGGAGAGCCGGCCGGCCTTGTCGTGCTTCACCGCGGGGTTGAACTCGCCCGCGAACTGGTAGCCAGGGCCGCCCGTGCCGTTGCCGAGCGGACAGCCCCCCTGCGCCATGAAGCCCGTGATCACGCGGTGGAACTTGAGGCCGTCGTAGAAGCCGAGCTTGGCGAGATAGATGAAGTTCGTCACGTGCATCGGCGCAACTTCGGGCATGAACTTGATGAGGATCGGGCCCTTGTTGGTGACCATTCGCGCGTAGTAGGTGTGGCTCGTGTCGAACACCGCCAGCGTGGGCTTGGGCAGCGCAGTGCGCCAGCTCGGGTTCTTCGTGTCGACCTTCGCGTTCGCGATCATGCCTTCGATCTGCCGCATCGCCTTGTCCTTGGTGGAGGTGCTCTTCGTGGAGCTGCTCTTGGTCGATGTGCTCTTGGCGGCGGTGCTATCGGTCGCTGCTTCCGCGGCCAACGCCGACCCGAACATTCCCAATGCCACGACGCACGTCAACAAGCCTTTCATTCGGCACATCTCCTCTCGCAGGGGTGGGAGCCGCGCCCGGGCCGTTCGCGCCGGGCGCTTCACGCGGGGAACTGTCACACGAGCCGATGACGTTAGCACGTCGGCGATCGACCGTGTTAAGCGCATGCAATGAGCGCAGCTTCGTCCGCGCCCGCGGCACGCTGGCCCTCACATCATGCGCGCCGTGACCGCGATCAGCGACTCGCGTAGATGGGCGCGCCAGTAGCTCCAGTCGTGCGTTCCGCCGAACTCGTTGTAGGTGTGCGCGACGTGCAAGGAATCGAGCTTGCGGTGCAGAGCACGGTTGTCCTCCAGCTCCTCGTCCGAGGTCCCGACGTCGAAGTAGATCGAGAGGCCGCGCAGGCCGGCCGCGAGCGTGTCCGCGATCAGCGTCGGGCTGTTCTCCGCTAGCAGCCGCGTGGAGCCGGGTTCCGGGCCCAGCACCTTGTGGATCGTCCAGTCGCGCTTCAGGAGATACTGGCCGCTGTGGCCGCCGCACGCGCCAAACACGTCGGGGTGCCGGAAGGCGAGGAAGAGAGCCGCGCTTCCGCCGTCGGAGAGCCCGATGAGCCCGCGGTACCGGGGTTCGCGGCGCGTGCGAAAATGCGCGTCGGTCCACTCCACGACGTCGTGCGCGATGTAGTCCGTGATCCGGGACGTGCCGTCGCTGCTGTTGAGATACATCGAGCGGCCGAGCAATCCCAGGCCGGACCCGTTCGGCGAAACCATGATCACTTCGGGAATCGTGCGGTTCGCGATCATCGAGTCGGCGGTTTCCCCGCCGCGCGCGAGGCCGAACCAGTTGCCTTCCGACCCCGGCCAACCGTGGAGCATGTAGATCACAGGGTACGAGCGCCCAGCCGAGTCCGCGGAGGAGTACGAGGGCGGCAGGTAGACCTGCACCTTGCGCTGCGCGTCGCCCAGAGAGGGAGCGCGCATCTGAAGGTGCAGCAGGACGCCCGCCGCGGCCTTGGGGTCGGGCGCCCGCCCGGGAGATGAGCCGGGGGCGGCGGCGGAAGCGATTGCGATCAGCGGCGCGATGATCGTCGTCCGCGGTCGGAAGTGCATGGTCTGGCGCACCTTACCACGTGCCATCCGGCCGCCGACGAATCCTG
>VBOS01000180.1:1287-4622 GCA_005893185.1 Candidatus Eiseniibacteriota bacterium | reverse complement strand
CCCGCCGGCCCCCAAGCCGGGCGATCCGCTGCGCGGGATCACCGCCGAGGAACTCGACCGCTTCAACCGCGGCAAGGAGGTCTTCGAACGCGCCTTCACCCCCGAGACCGGCCTCGGACCCCTCTTCAACGCCGACGCGTGCGGCGAGTGTCACGAGAAGCCGGTCACGGGCGGGACCGGGGACGAAGTCGAGCTGCACGCCACAGCTTTCCGCAACGGGATCTGCGACCCGCTCGCCGACTCGGGCGGCCCGGTATTCCAGCTCCAGGTGACGCCTGCGCTCAAGGCCGCGCTCGGCATCGACCAGGAGCCGGTGCCCGCAGGCGCCTCCCGCGCGAACCGCAGTACGCCTGCGATCATGGGCTTCGGCCTCCTGGAGGCCGTGCCGGACCGCGACATCCTCCTGCGCGCCGACCCGCGTGACAAGAACCACGACGGGATCTCCGGCCGGCCGAACCGCAACTTCGACGGACGGCTGGGGCGATTCGGCCGCAAGGCGCTCGTGCCCACGCTGAAGGAGTTCAACGCCGGCGCCTTCGTGATCGAGATGGGGATCACGAGCCCGGCCGTCCCCACGGAGGAGACGATCGGCGGCCGGCCGATTCCGGCGGGCGTGGATCCGGTTCCGGAGCCCGAACTGTCGCAGGAGGATCTCGACCTGGTCGACGACTTCGTGCGCTTCCTGGCGCCCCCCGCTCCGCTCCCGCTGGACCTCGAAGGCGAGCGCGGCAAGATCATCTTCGGGACCATCGGCTGCGTCTCATGCCACGCGCCGAGCCTGACCACCGGAGACAATCCGGTGCGCGCGCTGCGCTACAAGCAGGTGAACGCCTACACCGATCTCCTGCTCCACGACATGGGTCCCGCGCGTGCCGACATTTGCCTCGGCCTCGCAGAGCCTTCCGAGTTCCGCACCGAGCCCCTCATGGGGCTTCGGCTTCGCGACAAGTTCATGCACGACGGCGCCGCCACGACCATCGAGCAGGCGATCGAGCTGCACGACGGCGAGGCGGCGCGAGCGCGGGACGGCTTCAAGAAGCTCTCGGCGCGGGAACGCGCGGCCGTTCTCAAATTCCTGGGCTCGCTCTGATGCCGAGGGCCGCGCGGCTTCGCTCGCGCCGCGTGACGTCGCGATGAGGCCCTCGGTTCTCGAGTCCCTCGCGCTCGAGGCCACGACCAAGATCGTGCTGCTCGTCCTGGACGGCGTGGGCGACCTGCCGGATCCGGTGCGTGGCGGGCAGACGCCGCTCGAGGCGGCGCGCACGCCGAACCTGGACGCGATCGTTCCCGCATCGGCCCTCGGCCGACTCCAGCCGGTGGCGCCCGGCATCACGCCCGGCAGCGGGCCCGGCCACCTGGCGCTCTTCGGCTACGACCCGCTCGAGACCGTGGTCGGCCGCGGCGTGCTGGAGGCGCTCGGTGCGGGTGTGCGTCTCGAGCGCGGCGACGTGGCGGCGCGCGCCAACTTCTGCACCGTTGACGGCGCGGGCGTCGTGACCGACCGGCGCGCGGGACGCATCCGGAGCGAGGAGTGCGCGCGGCTGGTCGGCGCGCTGCGCGCGGGCGCTGAGCGGATCGAGGACGTCGAGATCGTGCTCGAGCCGGGCATGGGGCATCGTTTCGTCGCCGTGCTGCGCGGCGCCGGCCTCGCCGGCGATGTGAGCGACGCCGATCCCCACAAGGAGGGCAAGCCGGTCCCAGTTGCGCACGCGCTCGCCGCCTCGCCGAGCGCCGAGAAGACCGCGCGCGTCGTCAACGCATTCGTCGCGCGCGCGCGGGAGAAGCTGCGTGGCGAGCAACCCGCCAACGGCGTCCTCCTGCGCGGCCTCTCGGCCCGCCCCGGCTTGCCGGGCTACCGCGAGCGCTTCAAGCTGCGCGCCGCGGCGCTCGCCGCCTATCCGATGTATCGTGGCGTTGCGGAGCTGGCGGGCATGGAGGTGCTGCCCGTAGGCGAGACCCCGGCGGATGCTTTCGCGGCGGCCGCGAAGCGCTGGCGCGAATTCGACTACTTCTTCATCCACGTGAAGGGCACGGACATGGCGGGCGAAGACGGAAACTTCGGCGCGAAGGTGGAGACCATCGAGACCGTGGACCGCGCGCTTCCCGCGCTGCTGGCGCTCGAGCCCGACGTGCTGTGCGTCACTGGCGACCACTCGACGCCGGTCCCGGCGCGCGCCCACACCTGGCACCCGGTTCCCGCCCTCGTGCGCGCCTCGCTGTGTGGCGCGGACGGCGCTGCGCGCTTCCACGAGCGGGCGGCGCGCGCGGGGAGCCTCGGCGTGCTGCCGAGCCGCGACCTGATCGCGATCCTGCTCGCCAACGCGGGGCGTCTCGACAAGTATGGAGCGTGAACCGATCCGGGCGTTGGCCCGGGCACTCGCCGCGAGCCTGGGCCTCGCCGCCGCGCCTGCGCTCGCGCAGCTTCCCACCACCATCACGCCCGACCTGTTCCCGTTCCCCGGCTCCCACTTCTCGGCTGCCTCCTCGTTCTCGGCCGGGCGGGCGGTGGCGGATCGCTGGCTCGGAGACGAGCCGTTCGACAACCCGTCCGCATCGGGCCCGCCCAAGCTCGAGCTCACGCCGGTCCGCCTCAATGTGAGCCGGCAGGACCTGCGCGCCGATCACAGGAGCTACACCGAGAACTCCGCCAACTTCGACGCGGCCGGCGGTTTCGCGAGCCTCGCGATGGGGAAGATGGGCCTCGCGCTCTACGGCTATCAGCCGGTGCTGCGGATCGAGGACAACAGCTTTCTGACCGGCTCCCTGATCGGGCCCTCGGGCTCGGTGAAGAGCAGCAGCGAGGCGCGCGAGTTCCGCGGCGGGCTCGCCCTCTCGCTCGGCCGCGGGCGCGCCCGGTTCGGGATCGCGGGCGAGTGGACGCACCGCGCGGATCACTACGAGCGCGCCGAGGACACAGGCGCGCTGGTCGTGAACACCTACGTCGCCGACTTCTCCGGCGAGGCAGCGGGCGGCCAGGCCGGGGTCCGCGTGAGCGTCGGCGAGGGCGAGCGCTCGGTCGTGCTGGGCGGAGCCCTGCGCTACATGGCGGAGCTGCCCCTGACCGGGACGGAGACGCTTTCGGGCGCTGCCGGCACCAGCACGAACGCGCTCTCCACACGGCGCGATGCGGGCTGGGAAGGTGGTCTCTCCGCGCGCTACTTGGCGACCAAGGCGTTCCACGTGCTGGCCGGGGCGGGCGGCCGCAGCGAGCAGAAATATCAGGGCTGGGGAGTCGCGAGCGGTCGCGGCCTCGAGTGGAGCCTCGCGGGGGAGTACCACGACGACCGCGATCCCTGGACGCTGCGCTTCGGGCTCGGCCAGGAGCAGCAGAATGG
>VBOS01000180.1:0-1269 GCA_005893185.1 Candidatus Eiseniibacteriota bacterium | reverse complement strand
TCTTGCACCGGACCTTCGAGCGCCCCGACCACCCCAACTCCACCGAGGACCACATCCTCCTGAGCCTGGTGCAGGAGTTCTGAGTCATGCGCCGGCCGGCGCGCACGCGCGCCGTGGGGTGGAGCCGATCCACGGTACTGCGCGGGCGAGCTCGCGCCCCGCGCTGTGCTATACTCCGTCTCGAATCATCAGCCATTCACGCCATGCGCGCCGTGACGAGTCGCTGAGCGCTCAGAGCGTCCGGCGGCTGCCCGCGTGCGGGCGTGCCCGCGCGGCGAGCCGAGTTGCGAGAGTGGCGGAACTGGCAGACGCGCTGGATTTAGGATCCAGTGGGGAAACTCGTGGGGGTTCAAATCCCCCCTCTCGCACTGCATTCCTCCACGGGTTGGCTCGTCCCCGGCCGCGCTGGGAAACCCAAACCATGAACTTGAACGTCCGAGTCGAAGCCCGGCTCGACGAGGTCGCGCGGCAGCTCCAGCGTCGCGCGAGCCTGCCCGGCTTCCGTCCGGGGCGGGTCCCGCTCGATCTGGTGCGCCACCACTTCGCGGACCGCGTGGAGCAGGAGTTCATCGAGTCGTTCGTGCCCAGGATCGCCGGCGAGGCCGTGGACCGGGCGCGCCTCAACCCCGCGATTCCGCCGCTGGTGCGGAACCTGCGGTTCACGCCCGGCCAGCCGCTCGCATTCGAGGTCGCGGTGGACGTGCGCCCCGAGATCGAAGCCCGCGACTACAAGCGGCTTCCGGCGCGGCGCCGGGCGCACGTCGTCGACGAGGCGGCGGTGGAGCGGGTGCTGGGCCAGATGCGGGAGGAGTCGGCGGTTTTCGCCGATCTCGACCGGCCGGCGCAGCGCGGCGACGTCGTGCTGCTCGATTCGGTCCGCCTCGACGCGGCGGGGCGCAAGCTCGCGAGCACCCGCCTCAAGGGGCGGCGCATTCCGCTCGGCACGCCGGACGTCGTGCCCGACCTGGAGAACGGCCTGCTGGGGGCCGAGGCCGGGCAGGAGCGCACCCTCGAGATCCGCTACCCGGCCGATTACGCGGCCCAGGAGCTGGCCGGCCAGACGGTCCGCTACATGGTGCGCATCCGTAAAATCCAGGAAAAGAAGCTGCGCGATCTGGACGATACCTTCGCGCGGGAGGTGTTCCGCCTCGAATCGCTCGAGGAGCTGCGCTCGCGCGTCCGCCTCAGCCTCGAAGGGGAGGAGCGGGTGCGGATCCAGCGCGAGGTCGAAGGCGCGATCGCCGACGAGCTCATTCGCCGCAATCCGTT
>VBOS01000018.1 GCA_005893185.1 Candidatus Eiseniibacteriota bacterium | reverse complement strand
GCAACGGCAACGACGCTATGCTCAAGATCGACGCGGTCGCCAACGATCTCGAGATCGACGGCAGCACCGGATCGTGCGGCAAGGACGGACAGTGGAAGCCGGTGGGGGTGGGACAGCCCACGGTGCGCTTCCGCGAGATCACCGTGGGAGGAACGAGCACGTGAACGAGCCCACGCTCGAAGCCGCGGCGGGGATCACGGCCGGACTCGAGGCGATCGCGACCGACGCTGTGGAGCGCGCGCGCCGCGCAGGCGCCGACCAGGCGGAGGCCTGCGTCGAAAGCTCGCGCTCGTTCAGCGTCGAGGTGAACGGCGGCAAGATCGAGACCCTGAAGCAGAGCGCAACGCGCGGCCTCGGCCTGCGCGTGATCGTGAACGGCGCGGTGGGCTTCGTGTCGAGCAACGACCTCGCGGGCGACCGCGTCGACGATCTGGCGCGGCGCGCCGTCGCGCTGGCGCGCCTCTCGACGCCCGATCCCGCGAACGCGCTGCCGACGCCGGCCGAGGCGGGCGGGGACGGCGCCGATCTCGGGCTGCTCGACCCGGCGGTGGTGGCGCTCCCGGCCGAGGCCGAGATCGAGATGGCGCTCGAGTTGGAGCGCGTGGCGCTGGCGCACGACCCGCGCATCCGCCGCACCGACGGCGCCCACGTTTCGAGCGGCTCGGGCACGTCGGTGATCGCCAACTCCCACGGCCTGCTGCGTGCATCCAGCGGCGCCGCCGTGAGCGCCTACGTCGTCCCGCTCGCCGACGACCGCGACGGCAAGCAGCAGAACGGCGCATACGGACTGACCAAGCGCCGGCTCGCCGATCTGCCGCGGATGGACGCGATCGCGCGCGAGGCCGCCGGCCGTGCGGTGGCGCGCATCGGCGCCCGATCGGTCGCAACCGCACGCGTGCCGGTGGTGATGCATCCCGATGTCGCCGGGTCGTGGATCGCCGAGATGCTCGACGCGTTCAGCGGCGAGTCCGTGATCAAGAAGGCATCTTGGCTCACCGAGAAGCTGGGGGCGACCATCGCATCGCCGCTGGTCACGCTGGTGGACGACGGCACGCTGGTGGGCGGCGTGGGCAGCGGCCCGCACGACGGCGAGGGCGTTGCGACGCGGCGCAACGTGCTGATCGAGCGCGGCGTGTGCGCGATGTTCCTCTACGACGCCTACCACGCGCGCCGCGTCGGGACGCGCTCCACCGGCAGCGCGGTGCGGGGCTACTCGTCGGTGCCCGGGGTCGGCTTCCACAACCTCTATCTCGAGCCCGGCGGCGATGCGCCCGAGGCAATCCTGCGCAAGGCGGACCGCGGCTTCTACATGACGGACCAGGGCTCATTCGGCTTCAACTCGGTGACAGGCGACTACTCGTTCCAGGCGCAGGGGTTCTGGATCGAACGCGGCGAGAAGGCGTTCCCGGTCGAGGGCGTGACGGTGGCGTCCAACTCGCTCGACATGCTGCGCAACCTCGTCGCGGTCGGCAGCGACCTGCGCTGGGAAGGCAGCGTCGCGAGCCCCACGATCCTCATCGCCGAGATGACCGTGAGCGGGAGCGGCGGGTAGGCGGGGGCATCATTTCGCCGGATTGCCCCGCGGAAGGCGCGCGAGCACCCAACTCGCGACCAGCGCCGCGAGAAACGCCGGGAGAGCCGTGACGACCGGCCAGACCCCGAGCGCTAAGAGCAGCCGCCGGTGGTGGCTGGGGGACGCGACCGACAGCGAGTGGATGTTGGCGGCGGCTGCCAGGCCGAAAGCGCCGAGGGCCACGGCCAGCGCCACGTGCAGTGCTCCGGATCGAGGTGCGTTCCGGAGCTTGAAGTGTTCGTAGGCGACGTGCGCCGCGTACGCGGCGGCGCTGACCCCCCACGCCGCCCGGCGCCACGCGAGCACGTGATCGGCCGGCAAGGCGAACGCGACTCCGATGAGGCAGTAGAGGACGCCGAGGAGAATCGCTGCCGGGACCCACGATTGGCGATGTGAGTTGTCCACGCGAGTGGCCTGCCTCGAAGAACTCGAGTCGTGCCTGTGACCGCGATCCATTTACTCCCGATTGCGTCCGGCCTGCAACACGGGGTCGCTCGCGCCTCAGGCGGCGACGTGCGCAGCTGGGGCCCCGGCCTGGAGTAGACTCCGTCGCCGTGATCGGCACGCGCATCGCCCATTACGAGATCACGGCACCGCTCGGCGCCGGCGGCATGGGCGAGGTGTATCTCGCGCGCGACGCCCGCCTCGAGCGCGAAGTTGCGGTGAAGCTCCTGCCCGCTCGCTTCTCGGGCAACGCCGACTCGCTGGCGCGCTTCCGGCGCGAGGCGCTGACGCTGGCTGCGCTCAACCACCCGAACATCGCCACGATTCACGGCTTCGAAGAGGCGCCGGACGGCGGGCTGGCGCTCATCCTCGAGTTCGTGCCGGGGGAATCGCTCACCCGGCGCCTGAGCCGCGGGCCGCTGCCCTGGACCGAGGCGCTGGCGGTGTGCGCGCAGGTGGCCGAGGCGCTCGAGATCGCACACGAGCGCGGCGTGATCCACCGCGACCTCAAGCCGGGGAACGTGATGATCGCAGCCCGCGGGCTGGTCAAGGTGCTCGACTTCGGCCTCGCCGAGCGACTCCGCGGCCTCATCGGCGTGCGTCCGGCCTCCGTGGCACCCGGCGTAGCCGCGGGCGCGCCGGCCGTCGGAGGCCCGCCCCCGCTTCCTCCCCGGGTATCCGAGCCGACGAGCGAGGGGCCCGCGACGCTTCCGCTCGCTCCCGAGGCGCCAACGGTTGTGAGCCCCAGGGCCTCCGAGGCACCGACCATCTCCGCTCCCGTGGCTCCCTCCGTCCCCGATGCGCCCACCATTGCAATGCACGTGGCGCCCGCCGGTTCCGAAGCGCCGACCCTCGCCGGGCCCGCTGCTCCTCCACCCGCTTCCGAGGCCCCGACCATCGCCGGGATCGGAAAGCCGGCTCCGGTGCCGACCACGCTCAAAGGCATCGTCACCGGCACGCCGGGCTACATGAGCCCGGAGCAGGTGCTGGCCGGCGAGCAGGACGAGCGCACCGACGTGTTCGCGTTCGGCTGCGTGCTCTACGAATGCCTGGCGGGGCGACGCGCTTTCGCGGGCGACGATCTGTACAAGGTCATGGCGAGCGTGCTGACCGACACGCCGGACTTCTCCGCGATTCCCGAAGCGGTCCCGCAGAGCGTGCGCGACCTCCTCTCCCGCTGCCTGGAGAAGGAAGCATCGGTCCGCGTGCGCGACATGCGCGCCGTGCGCCACGAGCTGGAGGAGGCGCTCGGCGTTCGCCGCGCCGCCGCGCTGCGGGCGGGCGAGCGCGCAGCAACTCCCAGCAACCTGCCGCGCCAGGCCACGAGCTTCGTCGGACGCGAGGAGGAGCTGCGCAAGAGCCGCCAGGCGCTGGCCGCGACCCGCCTGCTCACGCTGCTCGGCATGGGCGGCTCGGGCAAGACGCGCCTGGCGCTCGAGCTCGCCGAGAACGCGCTCGACGACCATCCCGACGGCGTCTGGTTCGCGGACCTGGGGCCCCTCGAGCACGCCGAGCGCGTGGTCGAGGCGGTCGCGGATGCTGTGGGCGCCCGCGAGGAGCCCGGAACGCCGCTCGATCAAACGCTCGCGCTCAGGCTCAAGGACAAGAAGACGTTGCTGGTGATGGACAACTGCGAGAGCGTGCTCGCCGCCTGCCGCAAGCTCGCCGCGCAGCTCCTCAGGGCCTGCGCCGATCTCAAGATCGTGGCCACCAGCCGCGAGGCCCTCGGGGCCACGGGCGAGACGGTGTTCGCCGTGCCGCCGCTGGCTTTGCCGGCCGACGGCGACCCGGCCGCGATCGCAGCCAGCGAGTCGGTGCGGCTCTTCGCAGCTCGCGCGGTCCAGGTGCAGCCCGATTTCGCGCTCGGGCCCGCGAATCTCGGCGTCGTGGCCGAGATCTGCCGGCGCCTCGACGGCATCCCGCTGGCGCTCGAGCTGGCGGCCGCGCGGGTGCGCGTGCTCGCGCCCGAGCAGATCCTGGCTCGCCTCGGCGACCGCTTCCGGCTCCTCACAGCCAGCGGGAAAGCCGCGGACGCCCGCCACCAGACGTTGCGCGCCGTGATCGAGTGGAGCGCCCAGCACCTCGCAGATGATGAGCTGCGGATGTTCCGCGCACTCTCAGCTTTCGTCGGCTCGTGGTCGCTCGAGTCCGCGACCGCCGTCTGTGGCGGCGGCTCCGACGAGTTCGAGACGCTCGACATCCTCCAGCGGCTCGCCGACAAGTCGCTGGTCGTGCTCTCGCGCGATCCGGCTGGCGACGCGCGCTACCGCTACCTCGAGAGCGTGCGCCATCTCGCCTCCGAGCGGCTGGCCGCAGCAGGCGAGGCCGACGCCCTGCGGAGCCGGCACCTCGGCTGGTTTCTCGCGGTGGCGGAGCGCTCGCAGGCGGCGCTCGCCGGACCCGAGCAGAAGGCGTGGCTCTCGCGGCTCGACCTCGAGCACGACGACCTGCTGGCCGCCCACCGCTGGGCGGCATCGCGCGCAGAGGACGCCGAGAAGGCGCTGCGGCTCGCGGGGGCGTTGGCGCGCTACTAGTCGATGCGCGGGCACTTCCGGCTCGCGCGCCGCACGCTCTCGGAGTCGCTGGAGCGCGGCGCCGACGGCTCCTCCCCCGCGATCGTCGCGAACGCGCTGGTGCGGGCCGCGAGCTTCGCGCTCTTCCAGGGCGACCACGAGGCGGCGCGCCCGCTGCTCGAGCGGAGCCTCGAGTTCTCGCGGAGGGCGGGCGACGAAAGAGGGGTGGCGCGGGCGCTGAGCGGGATCGCCGTGTCGGCGCTCTTCGCCCGCGACTACGAGGCCGGGCGCGCGCGCGCCGAGGAGGCGCTCGCGATCTACCGCGCGCGCGGCGACCGGCACGCGAGCGCGCTGGCGCTGGAGGGAACCGGCGACGAGCGCCACCTCGCGCTCACGCGCGGGAGCCTCGGGCTGGCCTGCGTGCGGCTCGGCGACACGGCCGCCGCGCGCCGGAGCCTCGCGAGCGCGCTGGCGCTGGCCTCGGGGCTCGCTGCCGAGCGCGAGGCGGCCTACGCGCTCGAGGCCGCAGCCGAGCTGGCCGCAGCATCCGGCGAGCCGGAGCGCGCTGTGCGCTGGATGGGGTGCGCGGACGCCGTGCGCGAGCGCATCGGGAGCCCGCGATCCCCAGTGGAGCGCGAGGAGCAGGAGGCGTTGATGAGTCGGCTGCGCGCGGCGCTGGGCATGGACCGGGCGCGGGCGCTCGGCGGAGAGGGCGCGGCCGCCGGACTCGATGCCACGGTCGGCGAGGCGCTGGCCTGGCTCGAGAAGGAGGGGCGCGGGTCGTGGGTGGCGTCCGCGGCATCGAATCCCGTTGGGGACACCTCCGCGTGAAAAACACGGACGGCCATTCACAACAGGTTGAGCGGGCGATTTCCGGCGGCGAGTCTCTTGAATGCCCCGAACCTCAACGGGGCCTGGTGCTACACCACGGGCCGCGCGGTGTCCGTTGGCGCCGGTGGCAACTCTCCCTGCTCGCCCGGCGCGGCAACACCTCCGTATCCACACGCCTGCGGCGACAAGGTTCGCCAACGAGGATCGGCCGGTCCACTGGACCGGCCGACCCGAGTTCGCAATCCTCCTCGCGTGACTGCCGCAGGGATCACTCGATCCTGATCATGGTCTTCTGCGCGCGGTAATTCCTGCCGTCCGTGGTCGAGTGAGCGACCATCTGGATGATGTAGACCCCGCCCCGGGCGGGAGCCCCGTCCGCCGTCCTCCCCGACCAGCTCACCATGTGATCCCCCGCTTGCCAGTCCTGGTCGGACAACGAGGCCACCTGACGGCCCGCGATGTCGAACACGCCGAGCTTCACATGACTCGGCCGCGGGACGCCGAAGCGGATCACGGTCTCGCTGCGGAAGGGGTTCGGCGCGTTCTGCCACAGCTGCGGAGATCGTGAGGAGAAATCCGCAGAACGAGGAGCGGCGGAGAGGATCGGCGTCCGCAACTTGACGAGTTGGGGGGGGTCGCTCTCGCCCTGGTCGGCAGGGGCCACGGTCAGCGTCGCGGCAGCGGAGAACTGGGCCCCGCAAGCGTTGCTGAACCGCGCCCGGTACTGGTTGCCGTTCTCGGCCAACGTGGCCGTGAAGCTCAGCGATGCGCCGGTCTCCCCGCTCATGTCGCTGAAGCTGCCCCCGCCACTGGGCATCACCTGCCACTGGATCGCGGGTGCCGGGCTTCCGCTCGCCGACGCGCCGAAGCTCGCGTTGGCGCCCTCGACCACAATGACGTTGGCCGGATTGCCTGCGACCGCCGCCATGGTGCATGACCCGAGAATGGTCGTGCTGGTGTGGGCGCTGTTGTTGGTCTGGTACGCATCCACGTTGCTGGCCGTGAGCGTGGCGGTGTTCTCGACCGTACCGACGGCGCCCGCGTCCACCGCGACCACCAGGCCGAATGTGGCGCTCGCGCCGGCACCGAAGCCGGTGGGCAGGATCCATCTCACAACCCCGGTCCCGCCCGCGGCCGGCGTCGTCAGGGTCCAGCCGGCGGGCGCCGTGGCCGACACGAACGTGGTCCCGGCGGGGATCGCATCGGTCAGCGTGTCCAAGGGTGACGAAAGCGGGCCGCTGTTGGCCACGATGATGTTGAAGGACAGGGCCTGCCCGGCGCTCACCGGGTCGGGCGAGTCCGTCGCCACTACCGAGAGGTCGGATTGCGACTGGTTGTCCAGGATGTTGTCGCTGACCTTCACATTCGTATGCCCGGCGGTGCCGGTAGCGCTGTAGCCGTGAAGCCGATGGTCGCCGTGCCCGTGGGCCATTCATGGGCGCCCTCGCCGTTGCCCCACTCGTAGTCGCGAGCCAGGTGAGCGCCGAAGAGGAGCATGACGTCGGAGCCCGGCGTCGCGGTGCCGGTCAGCGTCAGCTGCTTCCGATTAGTGCCGCCGGTCAAGTACGTGCTGTAGGCGCTCACGCTGGTGATGGTTCCGTTCTCGACAGTGAATACGCCGGGCATCTGGTACGACACTGACCCGTCGGCTGGGATCGGGAACGTCGACTCCCCGGTGCACGTATCGCCCATGCACGCGTGCCCGCTCACGGAACCCTCGTACGCATTGTACGACGTGAGGAAGTCACAGAAGTGGACGCCGGTCGCCACGTCGACGAAGTCGTACTCGAGCGTGATGCTCCACGCGTTGCCGACGCACGGTTGCGGCAGCGTCAGGCGATACGGAACCGTGCCTCCCTCTGGATACATCATGTCCTTGGTCTGCAGCGTCGCGCTCTGCCAGCTCTCACTGCCGAGCGGGATGTTCTTCCAGTCCTCGATGACGACGTCGCCGGTCGAGAGGCTGACGGCCTTGCTGCTCGAGGCGCTGCACCCGTTGGGGCTCGTGACCGTCACGTTGAGCGTCAGCGAATTCCCGTTCGTGGCGGCCGTATACGTGATGCTGGAGGTCCCGGCTCCGCCGGTGATGGTGCCGTTGTTGATGGTCCAGGCGTAGCCGGCACCCGCGCCGGCGTCGGGAACGGAGGCCACGTTGCCGGCCGAGCCGTCGCACAGCCTGTCGGCGGCAGAGATGGCCGCGTTCGGGCGGGGGTTGACGATCAGGCTCGCCGCGTTGGAGGTCTGGGCCGGCGGGCAGGTCCCGCTGACCACGACGTCATACGAGCCGGCGTCGGCGGCCGCCGCGGAGCTGATCGTCAGCGTGGCGCTGGTGGCGCCGGAGACATGACCGCCGTTCACCAGGTTGATGCCGTCCTTCCGCCACCGGTAGGTGATGCCGGTGCCGGAGGCCACGACCGTGAACGTCGCGATGCTGCCATCGCAAGCGGCCTTGGGGCTCGGCTGGCTCGAGATGGCGGGGAGCGAATTCACCGTCACGGTGGCGCTGCCCGAGCCGCTGTTCGAGCAATAGGCATCGGCGACGTTGGTGACGCTGTAGACCGTCGTCACAGAGGGGCTCACCGACCGGCTCGCGGGACTCGAGACGATGCCGCTCTGGACCACGCCGTCGGACCACGTCACGGTCCAGGGGCTGGTGCCGCCGAGGGCGGCCTGGATCGCGGCGGAGCCGCCGGGGCAGATCGCCGTCGACCCGGACACGCTCGCGGTGGGCCTGGCCTTGACGGCCTGGACCAGGACGGTGGAGGTGCTGGTGCTGAAGCTGCCGTTGCCGTTGTACACCGCGGTCAGGTTGTGATTGGCCGCCGACAGCGCCGACGTGGTGAACGTCGCAACCGCCGACCCGTTGAGCGGAATCGCGTTGCCAAGGCGGGGACGCCGGATCCGGGAGCGACGGCGCCGACCGTCGCCGTCAGCGTCACCGGCTGGCCGGCGCAGGACGGATTGAGCGAGGAGGCGAGCGCGGTGGCCGTGCTGGCCTTGCTGACGATCTGGGAAAGATTGGCGGAGGTGCTGGCGGTGTAGTAGGCGCTGCCGCCGTATACGGCCGTGATGGCGTGTGTGGCCACCGACAGCGAAGAGGTGGTGAAGCTGGCGACGCCCGAATCGTCGAGCGGGAGGGCGCTTCCGATCACGGTCGAGCCGTCCTTGAAGTTAACCGTGCCCGTGGGCGTTCCTCCGCCACCCGTGACCGTCGCCGTGAGCGTGACGGACTGCCCGAAGAACGCTGGATTGTGGGAGGAGTCGAGGCTCGTGGCCGGGGCCGGCTTGTTCACGGTCACGCTGGCGCTCGCGCCGGCGCTGAGCGCGGCGGCGACATCGGAGGCGGTGACGGTCTGCGGACCGCCGCCCGTCCCGAAGCTGAAGGTCGACAGGGCGCCGGAGCCGGCGGCGAGCGTGAGGTTGCCCCCCGCGGCGCCGTTGTCGTCGTCGATCGCGGCCGCGACATCGGAGCTGCTGATCGCCACGTCGGCCGCCGCGCCGCTGATCACGTTCCAGTCGGCGTCGACCGCGTTGACGCGCACGTTGTTGACGATGGCGACGCCCGCGATCTGGGCCGTGGGCGCGCCGGTCTTGCCGCTGCTGGTGCCGGGGGCGGCGGTCTCGCCGGGAAGCAGGATCTGGAGCTTGCTCACAGGCCCGGGAGCGACGGCGAAGCTCGAGCTGGCGAGACCGGTACCGATCGCCGGCGAGGTGGCCGAGGTCGCGGACAGCGCAACGGTCTCGGCCTTGCGCAGGGTCGTCGCCAGAGGCGTGGTGGAGTGGCCGCCGCTGAAGCTGACGCTGGTGGTGTAGCTCGGGCTGCCGCCGGCGCCGGAATAGGCGACGGTCTTGGCGCCGCTGTACGTGGCGACGTTGAACTGCCGATCGGCCGCAACCAGCTCGACGAGATTGAACGAGACGCCCGCCGCCTGGCTCGCCGCTACGCCAATGATGCCGCTGGAGGCGACGGTGCTGCCGTCGACGAACGACTGGCCAGGCAGCACGACGTGGAGGCGGAGGGCGCCGCTCGCGAGGGACAGCGACCCGAAGTTGGTCACGTCATTGATCACGCCGACGATCGTGGCGGTTCCCGCGTTAACCGAGCTCCGCAGGATGTTCCCCGCCGCTGGCAGGGCCCCGCCTTCGATGGCCTGAACCTGGATGCCGCCGAGCGTGAGGTTGTCGAGCCGCGCCGCGGCATTGACGGTGATGTTGATGGTGATCGACGAGGCGGTGATTGCGCCGACCGAGGCCGAGATGTCGATTGGGGTCGAGCCCCCTCCCACCTTGCCCGGCGTCGCGGTGATGGCAGCCGCGGTGTTGAACCGCCAGCCGCTCGGACTGGTCAGAACGAGCGTCCCGCTCGTCTTGAAGTCGTTATTGCTGGCTTCGGAGATGACGACGGCGCCGAGCGTTGCAAAAGCGGGCGCGACGCCGTTCTGCGCCAGATCGGCCGACACGTTGGTGCCGCCCGAGGCCGGGGTCGTACTGCTCGATGCAGCGGCCGTCATCGCCCCGAGGGTGAGGAGCACGGCCGCCGTGGTCGCAACCAGAAGGGACTTCATTGGTGTTGCCTCCTTCGATCGTCGTAGCCGAGCCTTGTCTCACACAGGATCCGATACGCACCATGCGTGCCCACGACCGCCGGCCGGAGGCTTTGCACAGCCAAACGACTTACACGGATTCGGGCTCGGGAGGGCCTGGAGAGTCGGGGGGTAGTTCCAACGGCGGCTGGGTGAAACGGTCCCCTGGCGAGTGATTTCCCTCAACTCGGCGGCGGGTCGAAGCGCCCGGGGACCGGGTGAACTCCCGCGCGTGCGCAACCGCGTGACGCCGGCCTTCGCCGAAGCGGAGCGGCTCGAGTTGGTGCTGGGGATCACCTGCCGCGCCGTCTATCACGCGGGGCAGGTGCAACTGCTCAAGCGGCTGCGAGAGTACTTGAACGACACGCAGCGATTGCCGCGGTCGTGATCGTGCGCGCACTCGAAGGGCTGTAGACCAGGCATGATCGCGGGCGGCGAGATGATGCACGGGATCAGCGTCTTCCTGCTCGTCGCGCTCGTGCCGACCGGGCTCACGCTCTGGTTCCTCCGCCGCCATCGCCCCACATGGTCGGTGTTCACCGTCGCCTGTCTCGCCGTCGCGGAGGCGGCCGCGCTGCTGGAGGGAACCGGCGACGAGCGCCACCTCGCGCTCACGCGCGGGAGCCTCGGGCTGGCCTGCGTGCGGCTCGGCGACACGGCCGCCGCGCGCCGGAGCCTCGCGAGCGCGCTGGC
>VBOS01000179.1 GCA_005893185.1 Candidatus Eiseniibacteriota bacterium | reverse complement strand
GAGCGCCGCGAGGGCGGCCCGCGCGTGCGCGTCGCGCAGATCGAGCCGCGGCGGCCGACTCGGGGGTAGAGCCGTGCGGCGGAGGCCGGCGATTGCCGCGTTCGCGGCGACCATGCTAGCCTGCCGCGATTCGTTCCCCCCGCGATCTTCACACCGCCCGAAAGGCTCTTCGTGACCCTGAACGCAGCCTCCGATCTCCAGGCCGTCGAATCTCTGAAGGGCGCTCGCGAGAAGATCCTCGCCGAGCTGCGCAAGGTGATCGTCGGCCAGGACCACGTGGTGGAGCAGCTCCTGACCGCGCTGTTCGCGAACGGCCACGTGCTGCTGGTGGGCGTGCCGGGCCTCGCGAAGACGCTCCTCATCTCGAGCCTGGCGCGCGTGCTGGACCTCAAGTTCAACCGCATCCAGTTCACGCCCGACCTGATGCCGAGCGACATCACGGGCACCGACATCCTCGAGGAGGAGCAGACCACGGGGAAGCGCGTCATGCGCTTCATTCAGGGCCCGGTGTTCGCCAACATCGTGCTCGCCGACGAGATCAACCGCACGCCGCCCAAGACCCAGGCCGCGCTGCTCCAGGCGATGCAGGAGAAGGAGGTCACGGCCGGCGGGCAGACCTTCCGCCTCGCGCTGCCGTTCTTCGTGCTCGCGACCCAGAACCCGATCGAGCTGGAGGGCACCTACCCGCTGCCCGAGGCCCAGCTCGACCGCTTCATGTACAACGTGCTGGTCGACTACCCGCTGGAGTCCGAGGAGGAGCGGATCGTCGCGACCACCACTTCGGCCTACGAGGCGAAGCTCGACCGGGTGCTCTCGGCCGCCGAGATCCTCGAGCTGCAGAAGCTGGTGCGGCGCGTGCCGGTCAGCGACCACGTCGTGCGCTACGCGGTGCGCCTCGCGCGCTCGACGCGCGGGCGCGAAGGCGCCCCCGACTTCGTGCGGCAGTGGGTGTCGTGGGGCGCGGGCCCGCGCGCCTCGCAGTACCTGGTGCTGGGCGCCAAGACCCGGGCTGTGCTGCAGGGGCGCTTCGCCCCCGGCGTCGAGGACGTGAAGGCGGTGGCGCCGGCGGTCCTGCGCCACCGCATCATCACCAACTTCACCGCCGAAGCCGAGGGCGTGAAGCCGGAGCGCATCATCGAGGACCTGCTGAAGGGCGTGCCGAGCGAGTAGGCGCGCCTCCCGCGCCACGCGTCACGCAGCTCACCGGAGGATCGCATGGCCACGGCCGCCCACCCCGCACCCCGCGCCGAGGTCGAGCTCAAGCGCCAGATCGGCCTCTACGCCGCGACCGCGATCACGGTGGGCAACATCATCGGCTCCGGGATCTTCCGCTCGCCGCACAGCGTGGCGCAACACCTCACGAGCTTCCCGGTCGTGCTCTCCGCCTGGATCCTGGGCGGCATCCTCTCGATCTGCGGCTCGCTCGCGCTCACCGAGCTGGCGGTGACGCACCCCAAGACCGGCGGCCTCTACGTCTACATCCGCGAGGCGTTCGGCGACGCGGCCGGCTTCGTCTTCGGCTGGGCCAACCTGTGGGTGATCAAGCCGACCGTGATCGCTTCGATCACGAGCGTGTTCGCGCTCTACTTCTGCCAGGCGCTGCACTTGCCGAAGAGCGCGGAGTTCGGCGCGGGCGCCCTCGCCATCCTGCTCCTCACCTGGATCAACGTGCTGGGCGCGCGGGAGGGCGCGGGAACGCAGTCGCTGTTCACGACCGCCAAGGTGATCGGCATCCTGGGCTTGTGCGCAGCTGCGTTCCTGCGGCACTCGAGCGCTGCGCCCACGGAGGCGGCCGCCGCGCCGGGCGGCGCAGCAGGCGGGTTCCTGCAGGCGCTGGCGCTCGCCATGATCCCGATCTTCTTCGCCTACGACGGCTGGACCGACTCCACCTACGTGGCGGGCGAGGTGATCGAGCCCAGGCGCACGCTGCCGATCGCGATCGTGTGGGGCACGTGGCTCGTGATCGGGGTGTACGTGCTCACCAACATCGCCTACTTCCACGTGCTCGGGACGGGCGGAGTTGCGCAATACGAGGCGGTGGGCGCCGAGACCATGCAGCGCCTGATGGGGAGCTGGGGGGCGCACGCGCTGGCTGTGCTGGTCGCGGTCTCGACCTTCGGCACCACCAACGGCGCGATCCTCACCGGCCCGCGCGTGACGCAGGCGATGGCGGCCGACGGCCTCTTGTGGCGGCCGCTCGCCGCCCTCGACCCGCGGCGCGCCACACCGGTGCTCGCGCTCTGGATCCAGGCGGTGCTCTCGTGCCTGTGGCTGTGGTTCGCGCGCGGCTTCGAGGATGTCTCGGGCTGGTTCGTCACCACATCGTGGCTGTTCTACGGGCTCACGACCGCTGCGCTCTTCATCCAGCGCCGGCACGAGCGCGAAGGGCGGATCGCGGCGCCTTCCTACCGCACGCCGCTCTACCCGCTGACGCCGCTGCTGTTCGTGCTGGTCGTGGCTGCGATCATCGCGAGCGATCTCCACGACAGCGGCTGGCGCGCGTGGGCGGGCGTGGGGATGGCGGCGCTCGGGCTCCCGGTCTACTTCCTGTGGCAGGGACGCCGCGCGACCCGCGGGGGCTGAGCGTGGAAGCGCAGGACCTCGCGCAGTACATCGAGCCCCGTCTCTACGACATCGCGTACTCCTGGCACACAGCGGACATCCCGTTCTGGATCGCGCGCGCGAAGCAGGCGCGCGGGCCGGTGCTCGAGGCCGGCTGCGGAACCGGGCGCGTCCTGATCCCGATGCTCGAGGCCGGCGTGGACGCCGAGGGGCTCGATCTTCACCCCGGGATGCTCGAGGTGCTGAAGAAGAAGGCGGCCGCCGCCGGGCTCGCGGCCCCCGTGCACCTCGCCGACATGCGGGATTTCACCATGACGCGCCGCTACATGTTGATCACCATTCCCTTTCGCGCGTTCATGCACCTGCTCACAACCGAGGACCAGCTCCGCGCGCTGCGCTGCATCCGCGAGCACCTCGAGTCCCGCGGCGCGCTTGTGCTCAACCTCTTCTACCCGAGCCTCGCGCGCATCGTCGAGCCCGGCGAAGAGGAGCGCGTCGAGCGGGAGT
The DNA here is from genome assembly GCA_005893185.1 of Candidatus Eiseniibacteriota bacterium. Taxonomy (GTDB): domain Bacteria; phylum Eisenbacteria; class RBG-16-71-46; order RBG-16-71-46; family RBG-16-71-46; genus WS-2. The sequence goes on along the minus strand of VBOS01000179.1, from coordinate 4,925 downwards.
TCGCCCATCCCGAAACCGGCCTGCCCGTGACCTATGTCTCCGTCAAGCGCGAGTACGACCGCGTGCGGCAGACGTTGCGCGCCGTGATGGAGCTGCGCGAGTCCGACGCGCGCGGCTACGCCGGCGCCGTGCACAGGCACCGGGTCTCGCTGCGCTGGACCTACCGCTTCGAGATGGAGCTGCTGCTGCGCACCGCCGGATTCTCGCGCTACGAGGTGATGGGCGGCTTCGACGGACGGCCGCTCGAGCGCGACACCGACGAGATGCTGTGGACGGCGTGGAAGGATTGAGCGCGATGAGATCGGATCCCTCCACGACCACCGCCGCCTCGCCCTACGACGCGCCCGACCTCTACGACCGGCTGTTCGAGACGCTCGACTTCGATCGCGCCTTCTGGCTCGAGGTCGGACGTGGGTGCCACGGCCCCGTGCTGGATCTCGGCTGCGGCACCGGGCGCGTGCTGATCCCGCTGCTCGAAGCCGGCGTGGACGCAGACGGTGTCGATCTCTCCGTTGCGATGCTGGATCGCCTGAGGTCCAAGGCGACAAACCAGGGCTTCCGCCCCCGACTCCTCGCCGCCGACATGCGCGACTTCACCATGCCGCGGCGCTACGCGCGCGTGATCTGCGCCTTCAACGTGTTCGCGCACTGCGAGACGATGGAGGACCAGCTCGCCACGCTGCGCTGCTGCCGCGAGCACCTCCAGCCCGGCGGCGCGCTCGTGCTCCACATCTCGTACCCCGGCGCATCGCTGTGGCTCGGTCCCGATGGCGAGTCGATCCTCGAGCACGAGACCACGAACCCGGAGACCGGGAATCGGCTCCAGATCTACGACCGGCGCTTCAAGGACGTCGTGAACCAGCGCCAGCACTCCGAGATCGAAGTGCGCGAGCTGGATGCGAGCGGACGTCTCGTCGCCTCGCACCATTCCCAGGCCCGCCAGCGCTGGGTCTACCGCTACGAGCTGGAGCTGTTGCTCTCCCTCGCGGGATTTGCGCGCTGGGAGATCCAGGGCGGCTTCGACGGCGCGCCGCTCGAGCGCGACGACCAGCAGATCATCGCCTGGGCCTGGCGGGAGCCTGCATGAGCGCGGCCCCGGTGCGCGGCAGGTCCGCGCGACCCCCGCGCGAGGCGGTGCGCTCGTGAGCGCCTCCTTCCCCCGCGCGGGCTCCGGGGCGCAGCCGGAGCGCGGCGTCGCCCGCGGCAGCGCCGAAGGCCGCGCCTTCCTCGACCCGGAGGTCGTCGCCCGCCTCGCGCATCTCGACGTACGCGCGCGGCTCGTGGTCGAGGGCTTCATCGCCGGCATGCACCGCTCGCCGTTCCACGGCTTCAGCGTGGAGTTCTCCGAGCATCGGCCCTACATGCCGGGCGATCCCTTGAAGAACCTCGACTGGAAGGTGTGGGCGCGCAGCGACCGCTACCTCGTCAAGCAGTACAGCGAGGAGACCAACCTGCGCTGCCACGTGCTCGTGGATCTCTCGGGCTCGATGGGATTCAAGTCGCCGCGCGCCGCGATGAGCAAGATCGAGTACGCGCAGTCGCTGGCCGCGGCCCTCGCCTATCTCATGCTCCACCAGCAGGACGCGGTCGGCCTGCTGCTGTTCGCCGACCGGCCGCTGCGCTACGTGCCGGCGCGCGCCGTGCGCTCCCACCTCGACGTGATCCTGAAATCGCTCGCCGAGCTCGCCCCCCAGGGCCGGACGCGGCTCGGGCCCGCGCTCCACGAGCTGGCGGAGCGCATCAAACGCCGCGGGCTCGTCGTGCTGTGCAGCGACCTCATGGACAAGCCCGCCGACGTGCTCTCGGGCCTCCAGCACTTCCGCCACCGCCACCACGAGGTCGTGTTGTTCCACATCCTCGACCCCGACGAGATCGAGTTCCCCTACACCGACAGCGCGACGTTCGTGGATCTCGAGAGCGGCGAGCGGCTCACCACCGAGCCCTGGGAGATCGCCCGGCGCTACCGCGAGCGCATCGCGGCGTGGACCGATCACTACCGCCGGAGCTGCCGCGAGCACCGGATCGACTACGTCGCGCTCGACACCCGCACGCCGTTCGACCGCGCGCTGCTCGCCTACCTCGAGAAGCGCGCGCGGCTGATGTGATGTCGCCGGAACGCGCGTGACCCTGCGGATCGCGGCCTCACTCGCGCTCACGCTCGGTGTGATCGGGCTCCTGGGCTTCCTCCAGGTGCTGGGCGAGGGCCCGTTCGCCACGCCCCAAGCCCGCCACATGCGGGCGATGAAGGATCGCGGCGGGGCGCCTCCCGACGCGGCCCCCGTGAGCTTCGCCCGGTTCGACTCGCTGCCCTTCCGCCGCCCGGTCGCCGAGTACGCGCCGCTCGAGCGCCGCGGCGTGGTGCTCGAGGGCTACGTGCGGCACATGCTGCGGGCGCCCGACGGCGACATTCACCTCGAGGTCACGGCGACGCTCCCGGGGCCGGGCGCGCATCTGCCGTACGCCACGGCGGAGATCACGCCGCGCTGGCACGGGAACGCCCCGCGCTGGAGCTACGAGAGCCTGCGGGCGGCGTTCCGCTCCCGGAGCGGCGGCGCGGCCACGCGTTGGTCCGATCCCCCGCGGCGCGTGCGTCTCACCGGCTGGCTCATGTACGACTTCCAGTTCGAGTCGCGGCGGCCGGATCTCACGCGTCCCGCCTCTGAGGAGCGCCTGAGCGGATGGGAGGTGCATCCCGTGACGGGGATCGAGATCTGGAACGACGCGCGTGCCGCGTTCGTCGAGGTGCCGCGTTGAGCTTTCTCAACCCGCTGTTCCTCATGGGCCTCGCAGCGGCCGCGATCCCGATCGTCATCCACCTCCTCACGCGGCGCCGGCCCCGCGAGGTGATGTTCCCCTCGCTCGAGTTCCTGTCGGAGGTGAACCAGAACGAGATCCGGCGGCTGCGCATCAAGCAGTGGCTGCTGCTCGCGCTCCGCACCCTCGCGGTCGCAGCCATTGCGCTGGCCATGGCGCGTCCGGCGCTGAAGGGCGCGGTGGGGCGTGCGAGCCGTGCCGCGACCACGGTGGTGGCGCTGTGCGACCGCAGCGGCAGCATGGGGGCCTCCGGTGCGTCCGGTGCGACGCTGGTCGCAGAGGCGCGACGGTTGGTGGAGGACCTGTTCACGACGCTCGGGCCAGCGGACGAGCTGCTGCTCGTTCCCTACGATCGCGGCCCGCAACCGGTCACGCCGCGGCCGAGCGCCGACCTGGCGCGCATGCGCGCAGCGGTCCAGTCGCTGGTCCCGACCGCGAGCACCACCGATCACGTGCGGGCGCTCGAGTTCGCGGCGCAGGCGCTCGCGGAGTCCCACGCGCTGAACCGCGAGCTGTTCTGGATCTCCGACTTCCAGCAGACCGGGCTCCCGCACGGGGCCGGGTCGTTCGTGGCGCCCGAGGGTCCGTGGGCGCGCACGCGCATCTACCTCGTTCCGCTCGTCCCGCGCAGCCGCGCCAACGTCGCGCTCACCGACGCAGCGCTCGCGCCGACCGAGAGCGGAACGGCGCTCGCGGTCACAGGCGTCTCCTTCGGCGCGCAGCCGGGCGACCTGGCGGTGGCGGTGGCGGACGCGAAGGGCGACTTGGGACGCGGCTTCCTGAATCTCCCCGAGCGCGGGGAGACCGCGACGCTGCTGCCGCTCACGCGCATTCCCGAGGACGGCGGTGTCGCCAGCATCCCGGACGACGCGCTGGCGCTCGACAACCGGCGCGTCTTCGCCGCGGGTCGCGCCGGCACGCTGCGCGTGCTGCTGCGCGAGGACGGGCCGCCCTCCCCGCTGCGCCTGGCGCTCGAGGCCGGCTCGCCCGCTTCCGGCCTGGAAGTCGAGACCGTGGACGCGGCGCAGCTCGCAGCCCGGCTCGCCGATGCCGACGTGCTGGTCCTGAACGACCTCGAGCGCCTGGGCCCCGCCGAGCTGCAGGCCGTGCTCGACTACTACCGGAGCGGCGGCTCGGTGCTGCTGGCCTTCGGCGCGCGCGCGGACGCAACGTTCTGGAATTCCATGCTGGGTGAGATGGGCGCGGGGAGCCTCGGCCCAGCCAGCCGCTCTCCCGCCGGCTCGGCGTGGCGGCTGATGCGCGCGACCGCCGGACATCCGGCGCTGGCGGGCTTCCCGGCGCGACCCGGTGAGCCGCTCTCCACCGCGCGCTTCGAGCAGGTCCGCGAGTTCGCGGCGGCATCCGGCGCCCGCACGCTGCTCGAGTTCGACCGCGCGCATCCCGCGCTGGTCGAGTCCCCGCGCGCCATGGTGCTGCTCGCCCCGCTCGATCCCTCCGCTTCGGACTTGGCTGTGAGCGGGGCGTTCCTCCCGCTCGTCCACCAGGTGGTCAAGGTGCTGGGCCGCGGCACGGCCGCGGCATCCCTCGCACCGGGCGACCGCTACGGCGCGCCGGCGACGACCGGGGCGTGGCGGATCGTGGACGACGAAGGGCGAGATGTTCCGAGCGAGCTGGTTGCGACCGGAGGCGCCGCCCGCCTGCTCTCGGCCCCGCTCGAGCGCCCCGGCCTCTACCGCGTGCTGCGCGCGGGACAGTTGCGCAACACCTTCGCGGTCAATCCCGACCCGCGCGAGTCCAACCTCGATCCGATCCCCGAGGCGGCGCTCACGCGCGCGTTCCCACCGGGACGCGTGCAAGTGGTGCGCGCAGGCGAGGACCTGGTGCGCCGCGTTCGCGAGGCGCGGTACGGGCGTGAGCTGTGGGGCTGGTTCGTGGTGATCGCGCTCATCCTGCTGGTCGCGGAGACGGTGATCGCGCGCTGGGGCATGGCCGGGGCGATTCCGAAGCCCGCGCGCGCGGCGTGAGGCCGGGCGGGTGGGATCGGGAGGGCGCGTTTGGAGGCGCTGCACACCTGACGCAGCGCGGCCTCGGCACCGCGATCGCGCTTAGCTTCTGCGCCGCCAAACGCGCCCTCCCGATCCCGCCCGCCC
>VBOS01000176.1:4215-4657 GCA_005893185.1 Candidatus Eiseniibacteriota bacterium | reverse complement strand
GGCGTGTCGGCGGTGCCGGTGGGATCGGTGACCACGAGGTCGCCCGGGAGGACGCACGGCCTCCTCGTGGCCGTCACGGTGTTGCAATTGTTGGCGGGCGTCGGGCAGTCGACCGAGTGATCGACGACGGCTTTCCCCGCGATCGCCGAGGCGCCCGAGACCTGGCGCGAGATGTAGGTGCCCGCGACGGCGAACGTGCCGTAGGCCAGCGCCGCCGAGCCGTCGTTCGGATCGATGTCGATGTCGAAGCACTCGGTCAGCTCGCGGCAGCAGGAGCACGCCAGGCCCTGCTCGCATACCGGCCCGCTGTGGAAGGAGCGGTTGCTGACCAGCACCTCCTCGAACAGGGGCGTGGCCGCGAATGAGTTCTGGCAGCGCGAAACGAACACCTTCCAGTCCGCCGAGGCGTCCTGCGAGGAGGTGCCGGAGTGACCATAGAATG
>VBOS01000176.1:0-4108 GCA_005893185.1 Candidatus Eiseniibacteriota bacterium | reverse complement strand
TTGTGGTTGTAGCTGCTTCCCACTCCGCCGTCCCAGACCAGATGGTGCGTCCAGGTGGTGGCGAAATCGTGGGACACCGAGACGAAGACCTTGTGCCCTTCCTCGGTCCAGCCGTGATAGACGTTGCCTTCGCCGTTGGGGCCGGCGGTGAGCAGCGCCACGTTGGCTCCGGGCCGGCGGTCGGTGACCATGTTGCCCAGCTCGCGGGGCAGCGTGGGATCGAGCCCCAGCCACACCACAGAGGCCGGCGCGATCACCGGAGCTCCCATGCCGGTGTAGTCGAGGCGGGTGCACTCGAGGAAGTTGCCCGGCTGGGTCGCGCCCTGCCGGTAGGAGAGATAGCAAATGTTCGCGCCGTAGGTGGCGTTCCACTGCCGGTCATCGACCGGCGTGACGTTCGAGATCGGAGTGAAGAGGAAGTTGTTGCCACCGTCGAACGACACCGCGCTGGTGAGGTTGGCGAGCGTCAGACTGGACATGTAGACGTTGTAGTTGCCGAGCACGTTGCGGTCGGGCGCGGTCTCCAGCTCGGTGTCTCCGCCGCCCAGGCCGGCGTCCGGAGCGCCGTAGAACGAGTAGGCCTGCCCGCACGCGTCGTTGGTGCTCCACAGGCCCGAGCCCGCGGGCACGCCGGCGATCGCCGAGACGTAGAACTTGCCGTTGCCGTCGAACTTGACCGCCGGCTCGCCGTCGAGGTTGTGATCGAATACCGGCGGCGGGCCGGTCGGCGTGTCGGCGCCGAGATGCTGGTTGCAGCTCCATTGATCGGTGCCGACCGCGTACTGCCCGACCCCCGGCGTCGCGGCTCCCGGCGGGCCCAGGGTGACGGTCGCGAGGTAGCTCTCGTTCACCGCCTGGAACACGGCGACGCGGACCCGGTAGGTCACGGTTCCGTCGACCACGCCCCAGGACGTGATCTCCGGATCCGAGCTGGTCGCTGCGGGCGCCTGCGCCGAGGCACCTGTGACCGAATCGAGGATGTAGACGTCGAAATCGTTGATCGAGGCGTTCGGCCACTGCACCTTGACCGTGATGACGTCGTTGGGATGGAGGGCCGAATAGCCGGCGGGAATCGAGAGCGTGAGCAGGTAGTCGTCGCAGGTGTTCGGGACCGCCGAGCAGTCGGGCCCGTTGGACCCCGGAATGTTGTTGGTGGGGTTGGCGCCGGTGAACGGGCCGCCGGCGAACGTGAGTGACGGAGTGAGCGGCGACAGCGTTCCGCTGGAGGGCGTGGCGGCGATCGCCCGTGGGGCGGCGAAGGCCACGATCCCGATTGCGAGGAACAGGTCTCGTAGCGCGTGCGGCATGGTCGCTTCTCCTTTCGTGAAACCACTCTGTGCGAACTTCGGACCGGGCCCGACATGCGGGGCGGCGTCCAGGATTCGACCCTGCGATTTTCACGGGAGAGGCTTGAGCGGCGCTTGAGGGCCGGGGCGTAGGGAGCCGGCGAGTCGTCGCAACCTGCTGGCCGTCAATAAGTTGCCGGCGGATCGTTCATCCGTGACACGGCCAGCCCGGGCGCCCCCGGCTGCGCGCGGGGCAGCCCGCTGTGACGGGCCGCGGCGGCAGACGCGCGTTTCCCTAGACCTTCACCAGGTAGTACGTGGCCGCCGGGTGGTGGACGACGATCGCGCTGGTGCTGGCCTCCGGCACGAGCTGGTACGCGCTCGTGAGCGTGACGCCGATCGCCCGCTCGGGCTTCAGCAGGGCGAAGAGCTTGGCCTGGTCGGCGAGGTCGGGGCAGGCGCTATAGCCGAACGAGTAGCGCAGGCCGCGATCCTCGGGAATCTTGAGTTCGCGGCGGATCCTCTGGTGATGCCACTCGGCGAGCCCCTCGGCCGCTGAGACGCCGATCCCGTGCACGAACAGCGCCCGCGCGTACTCGCCGCGGGCGTTGAGCTCGTTCGAGAGCTCGTCGGCGCGCGGGCCCACGGTCACGATCTGGAACGCGACCACGTCGAACTTGCTCGAATCGGCCGGCAGGAAATAGTCGGAGAGGCAGAGCCCCTCACGCTCCGTCTGGCGCGGGAAGCTGAACCGCACGACCTCCTCGATCTTGCCGCGCGGCGTGAGCGAGCCCGCCGAGAATCCGGCCGGGTCGTAGACCACGAGGTCGAGCCCCTCGCTCTGGCACGGGAAGAAGCCGTAGCAGGCGCGCGGCGTGATCCAGCCCTGCTCCTCGGCCTCGCGCTGGAGCCGAAGCCTCATCGGCTCGAACTCCTCGCGGATCAACCGGTCGTACTCCGCGCCCGTGCCGCGCGCCCCCCAGTGCAGGCGGTAGAGCGTCTTCAGGTCCATCCCGGCGAACATGCCGGCGAACGGGATCTCGGCCGCGGGCGTCACGCGCGCCCCCCAGAAGGGCGGCGCGGGGATCGCGATGTCGCGCGGCACCGTGACCTTGAAGGCCTCGCGCCGGATGCGGTCCACCAGGGCCGGCCGCTGCGCGCGGTCCGCCAGCGCGTTCACGGTGTCGAGCCCCTCGAATGCGTCCTTGCAGTAGAAGACGCCGGGCGCGTAGAACACCTCGCCGTCTACCAGCGCAGCGCGCCGGCCGAAGTTGCGGTTGATGGCCGCGCCCCCGATCAACACCGGGTACGGCAGCCCCGAGCGGTGCAGCTCGGCGACGCAGATCGGCATCTGGCGGCTGGTCGAGACCAGCAGCGCCGAGAGTCCGATGGCGGTGGCGTTCACCTCCTTCGCCTTGTCGAGGATCGCCTGCACCGGGACCTGCTTGCCGAGGTCGAAGACCGTGTAGCCGTTGTTCGAGAGGATGGTCTTCACCAGGTTCTTCCCGATGTCGTGCACGTCGCCGTAGACCGTGGCCAGCACCACGCGGCCCTTGGAGACGTCTGCGCTCTTCTCGAGATAGGTCTCGAGCCGCGCCACCGCCTTCTTCATGACCTCGGCGCTCTGGAGCACGAACGGCAGGATCAGCTCGCCCGCGCCGAACTTGTCCCCCACCTCCTTCATGGCGGGGAGCAGCGTCTCGTTGAGAACCACCACCGGGTCGCGCCGCTTCACCGCCTCGTCCACCAGCGCCTCGATGCCGGCCGGCTTCCGGTGCAGGATCTGGTAGTGGATCTTCTGCTCCACGCTGAGCGCGGCCTCTTCGGCTTCCTCCTCTTTCGCCCTCGCATCGGGCGTGCGGCCCTCGAAGTGCGCGATGTACTTCGACAGCGCCTGCGGGTCGCGGTTGAAGATCAGGTCCTCGGCGAGGCGGCGGTCCTCCTCGCGGATCTCCGGGTAGGGCACCACTTCGGCGGCGTGGACGATCGCCATGTCGAGCCCGGCCTGCACGCAGTGGAAGAGGGACACCGAGTTCAAGACCGCGCGCGCCTCCTTCGAGAGCCCGAACGACACGTTCGAGACCCCGAGGCTCGTGAGCACGCCGGGCAGCTCGCGCTTGATGCGGCGGATGCCCTCGATCGTCTCGATCCCGGAGTCGATGAACTCGGCGTCGCCGGTTGCGAGCGTGAAGGTGAGGTCGTCGAACACCAGCCGCTCGGGCGCGAGCCCGTACTCGCGCGTGACGATGTCGTGGATGCGGCGCGCGATCTCGAGCTTGCGTTCCGCGTTCTTCGCCATCCCCTGCTCGTCGATGGTGAGCGCGATCACCGCCGCGCCGTACTTCGCGACCAGCGGCATCACGGCGTCCACCCGGGCTCGTCCGTTCTCGAGGTTGATCGAGTTGACCAGCGCGCAGCCGGGACAGGCCTTGAGCGCCTCCTCGATCACGTTGGTGCGCTCGGTGAGCGCCGTGCAGATGTCGAGCGCGTGCGCCCCGCCCTCCACCTGCTCGCGCGCGATCGGGATGAGGTCCTCGATGCGATCTTCCAGCATGATGCGCTTGACGCGCCGCGAGCCCTGGGTGTTGAGGCGCTCGCCGATCAGGAGCGGCGCCGGCTCCTGCTTGAGTGCTAAGGCGGTGATGCCGCTCGACAGGAACCAGCCGCTGCGCCCCGGGCGTGGCCGCGCCCCGCGCCGGCCGACCGCTGCGACCAACGCGCGGATGTGGGCGGGAGTCGTGCCGCAGCAGCCGCCGACGATGTTGACGCCCAGCTCGGTAACGAACTCGCGCAGCGTCTCGGCCATCGGCTCGGGGTTCATC
>VBOS01000178.1 GCA_005893185.1 Candidatus Eiseniibacteriota bacterium | reverse complement strand
CAGCATGTTGTCGTGGGCGAACGGGTGGTACTTCCTGATCGCGTGCGAGATCATCGTGACCGGCAAGGCCGAGTACGACCTTCCCGGCCTAGGGAGCATGCTGTCGCGCTCGCTCTCCAGCGGCGACCTGATGCTCGCGACCGGAGCGCTCCTCACGCTCATCGCGCTGGTGGTGGCGATCGAGCTCGTGGTGTGGCGCCCGCTGCGGGCCTGGTCGCAGCGCTACCGTTACGACACCGCCCAGAGCGAGGAGGCGGAGGAGGTCGCGTTCCGGCTGCCCGACCTCGGCATCCCGGCGCTGCTCCGCCCGGTGCGCGCCCTCGCGCACTCGTTGTGGGCGCGGATGCCGATCGCGGCGGCGAACCGCGCGGTGGCGCGCACGGCGTCCCTCGCGCGCGCCGTGTGGCGCTGGCTGCGCTGGCCGCTGGGCCTGGCGCTGGTGGCGGGCGTGGCGTTCGGCATGGCTGCGATCGTCCGCGCGGTTCGGCCCCCGTGGCCGCGCGAGGCGGCGTCGCTTCCGCTCGCGCTCCTGCTCTCGTTCCTGCGCATCGCCGCCGCCTACGTGCTGGCGCTGGCGTGGATCCTCCCGGTCACGCTGTGGGCCAGCGATCATCCTCGCCAGGTGCGGAGGCTCTCGCTGGTCGCGCAGGTCGGAGCCTCGATCCCGGCGACAGCGTTCTTCCCGGTGCTGGTCGCCCTGCTCGTCGACCGCTTCGGCGGCATGGAGATCATCTCGATTGCGCTCGCGATGACCGGCATGCAGTGGTACCTGCTCTTCAACCTGTTGGGCGGCGTACAGCGCGTGCCCCGCGATCTGCGCGAATCGCTGCGCTCGCTCGGGCTCTCGCGCGGCGAGATCCATCGCAAGCTCGTGATCCCGGCGTGCATGCCCGCGCTCGTCACCGGCAGCGTCGTGGCGTGGGGCGGCACGTGGAACGCGCTCATCCTTTCCGAATACGTGGTCTACCGCGGGCGGACCTACGAGGTGCTGGGGCTCGGCCAGATGCTGAACCGCGCCACGTTCCGGACCGGCAGCCGCTCGGTGCTCTTCCTCTCGATCGCGCTGCTGGTGGCCACGGTGGTCATGTTCAACCGCCTGGTGTGGGATCGCATCTACCGCGCGGTCCACGCGCGCTACCGGCTCGAGGGTTAGACACGGATGCTCTCGCTCCGCCGCGTCTCGAAGAGCTTCCTCGACCGCGCGCGGCCCACGCCCGTCCTCGAGGGCGTCTCGCTCGAGATCCCCGAGCACGAGTTCGTGTGCGTCGTCGGCCCCTCGGGCAGCGGCAAGTCCACGCTGCTCCGCATCATGATGGGCCTGACGGCGCCCAGCTCGGGCGATGTGCTCTACCGCGGACGGCGCGTCACGGAAGTGAATCTGCACGCCGCGATGGTGTTCCAGTCGTTCGCGCTGCTGCCGTGGCTCACGGTCCAGGCCAACGTCGAGCTGGGCCTCCGGGCGCGCGACCTCTCGGAGGAGGACGCGCGCAAACGAGCTGCGTTCTACCTCGACCGCGTGGGCCTCGACGGCTACGAGGAGGCCTACCCGACGGAGCTTTCGGGCGGCATGAAGCAGCGCGCCGGGATCGCGCGCGCGCTCGCGGTCGAGCCCGAGCTGCTCTTCATGGACGAGCCCTTCGCCGGGCTCGACGCCCTGACCTCCGCCAACCTGCGCGAGGAGGTGCTCACCTTGTGGTCGGACCACGCGCTGCCGGTCAACACCGTGGTGATGGTCACCCACATCATCGAGGAGGCGGTGCTGATGGCCGACCGGGTCGTCGTGCTTTCCCCGCGCCCCGGACGGGTGGTGGCCGACCTGTCGGTTCCGCTCCAGCGGCCGCGCAACAAGCGCGACGAAGGCTTCGACGAGCTGGTGGATTCGATCTTCGAGAAGATCGTGTAGTGTCCGGTCTCCGACACCTCATGCCGCGCGAACGACCTCATGGCCCTTCATCCTGACGCCGCAACGCTCTCGGTCCAGCGCCTCGGCCCGCCCGATCTGGTCGAGCTGTTCGGCTTCCTGGACCGCGATTCGGTGCTGAACGTGTACGTCCTCGCGCTCACGCTGCGGGACGCTCTCGCGCGCCCCCAGGAGGAGGTGTGGGCGGCGCGCCGCGGGGCTGAGCTCGCGGCCGTGGTCCATCTCGGCGGCCCCTCCGGAGCCGTGCTGCCGGTCGGGGAAGACGAAGCTGCGCTCGACCGCCTGGCCGATGAGACGCTGCGCCGGCTCCCGATCCTGCCGCGCCGGATCCAGGTCGTCGGCACGCGCGTGGCGGTGGATCCGTTCGTGCGCCGCTTCGCCGCCGCCGGAATCCAGCCGCGCCTCCACCGCCGGCAGATCTACATGGCGCTCGAGGCCGCGCGGCTCCCCACCTTCGAGCGGCTGCCCGAGCTGCGAGTTGCGACGGCGGCCGACTACAACGCCTTGTTCGAGAGCGGCGCCCTGCTGCGCGCCGAGGAGTTGGAGGAGGACCCGCGCCTCACCGACGCGATCGGATACGCGCGCCGGGTGGGAGACGAGGCCCGCGACGGCTCGACCTAGGTGTGGATGGAGAGCGGCACGCTGCGCTTCCGCGCCAGCGTGAGCGCGCTCACGGCCGACGCGGCGCAGATCGCGGGCGTCTACACGCCGGCGCCGCTCAGGAACCGCGGCTTCGCGCGCCGCGCGCTCTCCGAGCTGTGCCTGCGGCTCGTCGGGCGCACGCGTGGCGTGTGCCTGTTCGTGAACGACTTCAACGCGCCGGCGCTCGCGCTCTACCGCCGGAGGGGCTTCGTGGAGACCGCGGAGTGGGCCTCGGCGTTCTACGACGCGGGAGGGTAGGGCGTCTTCAGCCGCG
>VBOS01000177.1 GCA_005893185.1 Candidatus Eiseniibacteriota bacterium | reverse complement strand
CCGAGGGTCATGCGTCCAGCCGGTGGCACATGAATAGCCGCGCGCTCCAGCCAGGCTGTGACCACACCCGTGCCCCTTGCAGTCCTCGTCTGTCCTCTGGAGTCACACTCGGCGAGGGGATCGCCGGGACAGCAACGTCATGGCTGGTGGGGAATGCGTTGGCGGACGCAGGTTCGGCTCGCACGCTCAATGCAAGCCGTTCTGGGCGATTTCAGTTTTCGAGACCGCCCGATTCAGCCGCCGCGCTCGATCATCCCCCGCCCGCGGGCGCGCTGAGCCCCTTCCCGGTCATGTACTGGCTCATGATCTCGTCGAGCACGCTCTTCGGCGGGCGCGCCTGCTCGAGCGGGAGCGCGGCAAGCGGCGTCTCCACCAGCTTGAGGTCCTCCTCGAACGGCATCTGCTCGGGCTCCACGTAGAGCAGGCCGGTCAGCAGCTTCTGCTCGCGCCGCGCCTGCTCCAGCGCCTGAATCGCGCCCTCGCGGCTCGTGGCGTCGTACTCGACGCCGAGCTTCTTCAGCAGCAGGCGCGAGCCGTCCGGCATCTCGACCTCGTGGGTCGAGCCGGGCTCATAGTCGACGTGGATGTCCTCGAAGTAGGGGACGAAGTCGATCGCGTGGAGCGGCGCGTCGTGCTCCTTCACGTAGGCGTACGACTTGGTCGAGCCTTCGTGGTCTGCGAACGTCACGCACGGGCTGATCACGTCGATCACAGCCGTGCCGCGGTGCGCGAAAGCCGCCTTGAGGAGCGGCCGAAGCTGCTTCTGGTCGCCTGAGAACGAGCGCGCCACGAATCCGCAGCCGAGCTGGATGGCGATCGCGCAGCAGTCGATCGGCATCAGCTCGTTCACCTTGCCGGTCTTCATGGTGCTGCCGACGTCGGCGGTCGCGGAGAACTGGCCCTTGGTGAGGCCGTAGACGCCGTTGTTCTCGATGATGTAGACCACCGGCACGTTGCGCCGCACGAGGTGGCAGAACTGCCCGAGCCCGATGCTGGCGGTGTCGCCGTCGCCCGATATGCCGATCAAGAGCAGCTCGCGGTTGGCGGCGCGCACGCCGGTCGCGATGCTCGGCATGCGGCCGTGCACGGCGTTGAAGCCGTGGCTCTGACCCAGGAAGTAGGCGGGCGTCTTGCTGGAGCAGCCGATGCCGGAGAGCTTGGGGCCTGGATGATGGCGGCGGTGATGGCGTTGTGCCCGCAGCCGGGGCACAGCGTGGTCTTCGAGCCGTCGTAGTCGGCGCGCGTCAGCCCCGCGCGGTTGCGGCCGCCCGCATCGGCGGTGCCCCCCGCGCCGGCGCTCGTCGGGCGCCCGGCAGCTTCGCTCGCGCCCGTCTTCGCGGCTCCGCCAGCTGCGCCAGGAACCTTCGGCGTCTCGCTCATCGCGTCACCCCCTCGGCCACGCGCCGCTCGGCGGCCGGCGCACCCTCCTGCTTCAGGATCTCCTCGGTCACCGAGCGCGCGTCCACCGGCATGCCGGTGAAATGCCGCACGCTGCGCACGCGCGCGGCATCTGCCGGAAGCTCGAGCCGCACCAGCTCGCACATCTGCCCGTCGCGGTTCTGCTCGACGACGTACACGCGACGGTACTTCTTCACGAAGCGCGCGATGTGCTCGGTGAAGGGCAGCGCCTTCAAGAGCAGGTACCCCGTCGGAAGCCCCCCGGCGCGCAGCTGGTCGCGGGCCTCGACCATCGCCCAGTGGGTCGAGCCGAAGGCCACGAGCCCGACCTCGGCGCGCTCGTCCTCCCACACATCGGGCGCGGGCACGAGCTTCCGCGCGGTCTCGAACTTGCGCGCGAGCCGCTCCATGTTGCGCGCGTAGGTCTCCGGGCTCTCGGTGTAGCGCGCCGCCTCGTCGTGCCCCGAGCCGCGCGTGAAGTACGCGCCCTTCACGTCCTTGTTGATCCCGGGCAGCGTGCGCCACGGGATGCCGTCGCCGTCCACGTCGCGGTAGCGCTCGAACTTCGCGAGCTTCGCCAGCGCCTCGTCGGAGAGCACCTTGCCGCGGTCCCACTTCTGCTCGGGGTAGGGGAACGGATCGCTCATCCAGTTGTTCATCCCGAGATCGAGGTCGGACAGCACGAACACCGGCGTCTGCAGCCGCTCGGCGAGGTCGAACGCCTTCATTCCGAACTCGTAGCACTCGCGCACGCTCCCGGGGAGCAGGATCGGGTGCTTCGTGTCGCCGTGCGAGAGGCCGTAGACGAACTGGAGGTCGGCCTGAGATGTGCGCGTGGGAAGCCCGGTGCTCGGGCCGATGCGCTGGATGTCCCAGATCACCGCTGGGATCTCCGCGTAGTACCCGTAACCGCAGAACTCGGCCATGAGCGAGAGCCCCGGCCCGGACGTCGAGGTCATGGCGCGCGCGCCGGCCCAGCCCGCGCCCAGCACCATTCCGATCGCCGCGATCTCGTCCTCGGCCTGGATCACGGCGAACGTCGCGCGCCCGGCTTCGTCCTTGCGATGGCGCTCGAGGAAGCCGATCAGCGCCTCGACCAGGCTCGAGGACGGCGTGATCGGGTACCACGTCACGACGCTGACACCGCCCATCATCGCGCCCAGCGCCCCGGCTGTGTTGCCGTCGATCAGGATCTTGCCCGCGGTCTTGTCCATGCGCTCGAGCCGGAACGGATCGCGCTTCGTGAGGTTCTGCCTCGCCCACTCCCAACCGGCGCGCACCGCTGCGTGGTTCAAGGCGAGCGCCTTGGGCTTCTTCCCGAGCTGGGCGTCGAGCGCCTTCTCCACCTCCTGCTCGGGGATGCCGAGCAGCTCGCCCAGAACGCCGACGTAGATCATGTTGGTCACGAGCCTGCGCAGCCGCACGTCGGTGGTGATGGGCTCGATCAGCGACTTCATCGGGACGCGGTAGACGAAGCGGTCCTCGGGCACAGGCGGAACCGGGATCGAGTCGTTGAGCACGATCACGCCGCCCGCGCCCACGCTCCCGACGTCCTCGGCCGCGGTCTCGGGGTTCATCACCACGATGACGTCGGTCTCGCGCCGGCGCGCGAGGTACCCGTCGCGGCTCGCGCGGATCGTGAACCAGGTGGGCAGCCCGGCGATGTTCGAGGGGAAGAGGTTCTTCCCGCTCACCGGCACGCCCATCTGGAAGATGGCGCGCAGCAGCACGGAGTTCGCGGTCTGGCTCCCCGAGCCGTTCACGGTCGCGACCTGGATGCTGAAATCGTTGACGACGGACTTCACGCTCACCTCACGTCCACAGGTCGGTCATGGTCAGGCGCTGCGGCTTCCGCACGTGGAGGTAGGCCGATTGCGCCGCCACGCAGCCCTCGCTGGCCGCGGTCAGCAGCAGCTTGTATTTGCCTTCGTAGGTCACGATGTCGCCGCATGCGAACACGCCCTCGACCGAGGTCCGCATGCTGCAGTCCACCTTGATCAGGTTGCTCTCGACCTCGATCCCCCAGCTTCTCACGGCGTCCAGGTTGGGAGCTGCGCCGATGTTCACCACCAGGTAGTCGCACTCGAGCCGCATGGGGTCCGACACGCCCTTGGTCGCGGCCCACACCGCTTGGATGCGGCCGCCCTCGGCGTCGATTTGCCTCACCCGGGTGCTGAAGTGCCGCGGAATCTCCATGCGGTTCACGAGGTCGATGTTGCTCTCCATTCCGGTGAAGCGATCCATGGCCTGGATCATCGTGACCTTCGCCCCGGCCTCGTGCGCGGCCTGCGCGCTCTCGAGCCCGGAATCGCCGCCGCCCACGACGACCACCTTCTTGCCCGCGACCTTCGCCTTGTCGGGCATCCGGTAGGTGAGCGCCTCCTCGGAGAGCCCGTCCTCGCCCGGCACCTTGAGCTTGCGCGGCTCGAATGCGCCGCCGCCGATCGCCACGATCAGTGAGCTCGCCCGGTGCCTGCGCTCCTCCTTCGTGACCACGTCGCGCGCGACGACGTCGAAGCCCGCCTCGCCGCCGCTCGTCACCTCTTCCACCTTCTGATTGCCGGTCATCTCCACCTCGAGCGCCTTGGCGTGATCGATCAGGCGCTGCGCCAGCTCGTTGGCGATGATGTCGTGAACTCCCGGCCAGTCGTGCACCGGCTTGTCGCCGTAGACCGACACGAGCTGGCCGCCGACCCGTCCCGAGTCCACCACCAGCGCCGACATCTTGCGCATGCGGCAGTACATCCCAGCCGTGAGGCCCGCCGGGCCGCCGCCGATGATCAGGACCTCGTGCAACCACCCTCCACGGGTTCGGCGCGGGCGGCCGGGTCTCGAACGCGGGCCGCGCCATGCGGTTGCGGCGGGACACGCCGCCCGTCCGCCCCGTCGCATCGGGACCACGCGGACCCCGCGACCGGAGCGGCCGGGGCCGCTCTCGCGTTCGTCGGGACGACGGTAAGGGCGATGTCCGGGAGGGTCAAGCCGGGCGCGTTCCCAAGCGCAGCAGGGGTCCTCGACGACCGCTTCCGAACGCCTCGCGGCTCGGCCCCCGGTTTGGCCGCGCCGCGCCACCGGCCACGGGGTGGGCAAACGCGGGGGGCGACGGCGCAATATCACATGAATA
>VBOS01000173.1 GCA_005893185.1 Candidatus Eiseniibacteriota bacterium | reverse complement strand
GACCACCATCAGGGTGAGCAGGGTGGAGAACACCATCCCACCCACGACCGCCATGCCGAGCGGCCTGCGCGACTCGGCCCCGGCCCCCAACCCCAGCGCGATCGGCAAGATGCCGAAGATCGTGGAGAGCGTGGTCATGAGAATCGGCCGCAGGCGGATCTTGGCCGCGCCGACGACGGCCTCGACCAGCTCGATCCCTTGCGCGCGCCGCTGGTTGGCGAACTCCACCACCAGGATCGCGTTCTTGGTCACGAGCCCGATCAGCATGATGAGCCCGATCTGCGAGTAGATGTTGATCGTCAGCTTGAGCGCGAGCAGCGTGATGAGGGCGCCGAACACCGCGAGCGGGACGGAGAACAGGATCGTGAGCGGGTGGATGAAGCTCTCGAACTGGGCTGCGAGCACCAGGTAGATGAACACCAGCGCGATCAGGAACAGGAAGTTGAGCCCGCCGCTCGAATCGACGAACTCGCGTGATGCGCCGCCGAGGTCGGTGCGCACTCCCGCGGGCAGGACGCGCTTCGCGATGCCGTTGAGGTCCGCGAGGGCCTTGCCGATCGTGGCGCCCGGCGCCAGGCTCGCGGTCAGCGTCGCCGAGCGCACGCGATTGAAGTGGTTCAGCTGTCGGGGCGCCACCGCCTCGTGCACGCGGGTCACGCTCGCGAGCTGAACCAGACCCGAAGAGCCCCGCACGTAGAGGCCGTCGATGATCGAGGGCGACGAGCGATCGGCGCGCGGGACCTGCAGCATGACCTCGTACTCGTGATTCCCTCGCTTGAAGCGGGTCTCGCGCCGCCCGCCGAGCAGGGTCTGGAGCGTCGCGCCGATGTCCGCCACCGAGACGCCGAGCGCCGCCGCCCGGTCACGGTCGATGTCGATCTCGAGCTGGGGCTTGTTGAGCTGGAGATCGGTGTCCAGGTTGACGAGGTAGCCGAGCTTGCGAGCCTCCATCATCATGAGGCCCGTGGCCTGGGCGAGCTGGTCGTACGTCTCGGCCTGCAGCACGAAATTGACGTCGCCCCCGAAGCCCCCGCCCAGACCGGGGGGCGGGAACGCGAACGCCAGCACGCCCGGGATCGCCATGAGCTGCGGGAAGAGCATCTGGGTGAGCGCTTGCACAGGCGGTCGCTGTCCCTGGGGCTTGAGCCCGACGAACATGAATCCGTCGGTGATGGGGCCGAAGAGCCCGACCGCAGTGAACATCCGGTCCTTGGCCGGGAGGCGCTCGTAGGTTCCTTCGACCAGGCGGGTGTAGCGATCCATGTACTCCAGCGTCGCGCCCTCGGGGGCGCGGATGAACGTGAACACCCAGCCCCGGTCCTCGGTGGGCGTCAGCTCGTGGGGCAGTCCGGGAAACGGCGGGACGATGTGGCGTCCGAACAGCGTCACGCCGGGGAATCCGAAGAACAGCACGCCGATCGCGACCACGACCAGGACGGTCCCCGTCATGACCACGCGGCGGTGCCCGACCGCGAGGCGCACGGCCCGCTCATAGGTGGACGCGACGTGGGCGAAGACGCCGTCGAACCAGTTCGCGCGCTCGACCGGAACGGGACGAGCGTCGGCAGCATCGTGCCCGTCGCCCGATGCGTCGGCCGGGGCCTCCTCACTCTCCCCGCCGTGGCCGGCGTGGCGGCGCAGCATGCGCGAGCAGAGCATGGGCGTGAGCGTGAGCGCGACGAAGCCCGAGATCAGCACCGAGACCGCGACCGCGACCCCGAACTCGTTGAACAAGCGGCCGACCCGCCCGGTCAGGAACGCAACGGGCACGAATACCGCGACCAGCGAGATCGTGGTGGCGAGAATGGCGAAGCCGATCTCCTTCGCGCCGTCGAACGTCGCGCGCATCCGCCCTTTGCCCATCTCGAGATGGCGGTGGACGTTCTCGAGCATCACGATGGCATCGTCCACCACGAGCCCGATCGCCAGTACGAACGCCAGCAGCGTGAGGATGTTGATCGAGAAGCCCAGGAAGTAGATGGCGGTGAAGGTGCCGATGATCGAGACCGGGATCGCCACCGCCGGGATCAGAGTGGCACGCAGGGAGCCCAGGAAGACGAAGATCACGACGAACACGAGCAGCACCGCGATCCCGAGGGACACGATCACCTCGTGAATCGACTGCTCGATGAAAGTGGCCGAGTCGTAAGCAACCTCGAGCTGCATCCCGGCCGGCAGCAAACCGCGCAGGCCGGGCAGCGCGCGCCGAACTTCCTGGGCCACCGCCACCGTGCTCGCCTTCTGCTGCTTGACGATGCCGAGGCCCACGGTGGGGAGGCCGTTGTAGCGCGCGATGTTGCGATCGTCCTCTGCGCCCACCTGCACGTTCGCGATGTCGCCGAGGCGCACCACACGGTTCTCCTGCTGGGAGACCACGATCGCGGCGAATTCGTCCGGCTGGGTGAGGTCGCCACGGGTGTGGACCGAGAACTCGCGCCCCGCGCCCTCGATCCGCCCCGAGGGGATCTGGGCATTCTGGCCGCGCAGCGCCTGCTCGACGTCCGTCACCGTGACGGCGTATGCCGCCAGGCGCTGGGGATCGAGCCACACGCGCATCGCGTACTTGCGATTGCCCCCGATCACAACGCCGCCCACGCCGTTCAGGCGCTGGAGTTTCTCGGAGAAAACGTTGTAGGCGATGTCCGAGAGCTCGAGCGTGCTGAAGTTCTTGCCGAAGAGCGCGAGCCAGATGATGGGCTGCGCGTTCACGTCCTGCTTGGCGACGATCGGCTCGTCGGCAGTTGAGGGCAGGTCGCCACGCACGCGCGAGACGCGGTCGCGCACGTCGTTCGCAGCCTTGTCCACGTCGCGCCGGAGCTGGAACTCGATCGTGATGTTCGAAACTTGCTCCTGAGAAGATGAGGTCATCACCTTGACGCCCTCGATCGTCGAGAGCTGTTCCTCGAGCACGTCGGTAATCTCGGTTTCCACCACCTGGGGGTTCGCGCCGCGGTAGAACGTGGTGACCGAGACCACGGGCGATTCGATGTCGGGGTACTCGCGCACCGGCAGGAAGGTGAACGAGAGGATGCCGATCAGGATGATGGCGAGGCTCATCACCGTCGCGAGGACGGGACGCTCGATCGAGACCTCGCTGATCTTCATGCGCTGGATCCCCTACGACGAAGCGCCGGCCGCCGGCGCGCCGGGCGGCCCGCCGCCCTCCGGCATCGGCAGCACGTGCGCGCCCGGGAAGAGCTTCTGGTGCCCGGTGCGGATCACGCGGGTGCCGGCCGTGATGCCCCGCACGATCTCGACTTGCATCGAGTCGCGCGTCCCGAGCTCGACCGGCGCGAGAGCGACGGTCGTGTCCGGCTTCACGACGTACACGAAGTTCTGGTTGCCCTGGGCGAACACCGCCTCGTCCGGGACCACCAGCGCCTGGCTGCGCTCGGCCAGCGTCACGGACACGTCGGCGGACATTCCGGGACGGAGCCGGTAGCCCGAGTTCGGGATGCGCGCCACCAGCCGGAGCGTGCGCGTGCCGGAGTCCACGACCGGATCCACCACGCTGAGCTTGCCGCGGAACGCCTCGCCCGGAAACGCCGGGGTGCTGAGCTCGACGTCCACGCCGGGCTTCAGGTCCTTCGCGAAGCGCTCGGGCGCTGTGAACGTGACCTTCATCTCGTCCACGCGCGTGAGGTCGGTGATCACGGAGCCCTCGCGCAGGTAGGCGCCGCGCGAGACGCGGCGCACGCCCACCAGCCCCCGAAACGGCGCCCGGATGCGCGTCTTCTCGAGACGCGCGCGTGCCAGCGCGGCGGTCGCCTCGGCCACTCGCAAAGCTGTGTGCGAGTCCTCGAGCTCCTGGGGCGAGACCGCGCCCTGGGCCGCCAGCTTCTGGGTCCGCGCGTAGTTCGACTGCGCCTGATCGCGCTCCGCCTGTGTGCGCTCCGCCTCGGCCGCGATCTCGTGGTCGTCCAGCCGGGCGATCGTCGCGCCGCTGTCAACCGGCTGGCCCTCGTGGAAGGGAAGATCCACCACGCGCGCGTTCAGCTCGCTCACGACTTCGATGTTCTCGTCGGACTCGATGTTTCCGAGGGCGCGGAACTGGTCGCGCACAACTCGCGGATGGACCTCTGCGACCTCGACCGGCATGGGCGGCATGCTCCAGCCGGCGCCGGGGCCGCCGGCCCGATCGCGGGCGTGGTCGGGCGACGGCGACCGAAGGGACGGGAGCGGGAATCAGGGCCTGCCAGCATCGCTCCCTAGGATAACCATAGGGGCCGCCTCGATGCACGTCGGCCTCGAAGCCTCGTTACGAACGCGGCTCCTGAGCGACGAGCGTCGGCGCGGGGCGCAGGCGCGAGGTCGCGTGGGCCTGCGGGCTCGGCGCGCTCGGCGCGCCATCCTCGTTCTCGGACGCCGAGATGAGGGGCGGGGATGCTGCGGCCCCGCGCCGCAGACTGCGGCGAAACGCAGCAGCGTCCCAGAAACCGGCGACGCGCAATGGCTTGCCGTGCCCGACAGGAGCGAAGCCCGGATCGTTGCGGCGTTTCGCCGCAGCGCGCCACCGGCCGGACCGCGCGGGAACGACGCGGTCGCAGAGCGGAATCCTGCATGCGCCAACGGCCTGCGCTGTCCTGGGCCATCGCGTCGCCTGACGGCACGCGGCTTGATGGCTTGATGATGGATTTGACCGCAACCCGGTTCCCCGCGGCGCGAAGGGCGCGACCGGTGGCGCGATCCGGGCAACCTGGCAGCAGGAGGAGAGCTTCATGAACCGCAGACTGTCCACGCTTGACGTCCGGAGCGCTCGTGAGGAACGCGTCGGCCGCCCAGTTCCTGTATGAAGTGAGGCTCACCGTGCCGGCGCTACCGCCGGACTCGATCCGCGCCAACGACGCGCACCTGCTCCTCGCCGGCACCGGCAATTCCATCAAGAACGTAACGTCGAAGTCGGGCGTGATCCGGACCATTACGGGCACCGGGAACGGCGTCGACCTCACCTTCTCGGACAAGCTGCTCGGCGGCACCGTGATCGTGTTCCACTTCGAGGCGGACTTCAACAACGTCACCTTCAACAGTGGCACCTGGACCAACAACGGTGCCGTGATCCGGTCCCTCACTGTCACGGCCTTCGGGCTCAAGCCGTTCGTCGGGGGAGCGGGATCTACATCATCGGCAGGCGCCGCTCGGCGACCGCCTGATCGCCGAAGTCGAGACGCGCTGCACACGAGGCCGGTCCCATCTCGGGGCCGGCCTCGACGTCTACGCCCAAAGTGCCCTCGCTGTGCCCCCTCTTCAGCCGGGCTTGCGCGCGAGCAGCCGGGCCGTGACCGGCCCGCCTGCCGGCTCGAGCTCTGCGTAGTGCTCCACGATCAGTGAGGGAAAGGCGGACGCGAGCTCGCCCGGGCGCAAGAGGAAGCGCTCGCGCCGTGGCCGGCCGAGCTTCTCCTGGCCGAGGCGATAGGTCTCGTACACGAGGAAGCCGCCCGGGGCGAGCGTGCGCTCGAGCTGGCGGAAGAGCGGGCGGTGGAGGTAGCGAAAGCACACCACGAGCTGGAAGCGATCGGGAGGGAGCGTGATCGCATCGTCCTCCAGGTCGGTGACGGCAGTCGTGATCCGCACGCCGTGCCGCGCCGCGAGCGCAGCTGCGCGGGCGAGGGCCTCGGGATCACGATCGCGCGCTTCGACCTGGAAGCCCTGGAGTGCGAGGTAGACCGCCTCGCGTCCCGCGCCAGCTGCCGCGTCGAGCGCTGCGCATGCATCCGGTCGTGGCCGCGGGATGCGCGGCAGCATCTCCTCGAGAAATGGAGCGGGGCGCCACAGGCGGGCCGCGGGGCTCTGGTCTGCGAGCCCGCCTTCGAGCGCCGCAAGCGGCGCGTCGAGCCACGCGACGCTCGCGAAGCCCAGCGCGTTCAGCTCGGCCGCCGCGGCCGCGGCCTCTGGCCCGTCGGCCGCGACCACGAGCAACGGCTGCTCCCGCGGCGGCAACTCGCTCCTCCGGAGGCGCAGCTCCGAGCGCGGGACGTGGCCGCTGCCCGCGATGTGCCCTTCGCGAAACGCCGCCTCCTCGCGCACGTCGAGCACCGAGAAGTCGGCACGGCGGCCGCGGACCGCGTCGGGAGCGAGCGCCCGGCCTCGGATCACCCCGCGACCCCGGTTGCGCCCGCCCCGCTCACGAGATGATCGGAAGCTGGCAGCAGTTTCCGGAGGGGATGGCCCGGCCGTGCGGGCACTTGCGCGGGTGTCCGAGGAACGAGCAGATGCTGGCCGTGACCTCGGGGTCGATGATGTGCTCCATGCGACACGCCACGTCTTCCATCTCGGCCTCCGGGACGCGCAGCGCAGATGAGAACAGCACCTCGGCGAGGCGGCGGCGCCGCACCAAGTCGCGGGCCTCGGCACGCCCGCGCCTCGTGAACTCGAGGATCGGGCCGGACGCGACGATGAGCCCGCTCTCCACCATGCCGAGCAGCGTGCGGCGGTTGTCCACCACGTCCGGCACCTTGATCCGCCGCGACTCGGGCTTGCGTCCATCCTCGATCAGCGCCCACATCTGCACCAGCACCTCGTCGTAGCGCCGCTCGATCTCCTCGCTCGGCACCGTGAGGTCGCTGAGCCGCCCGTGGCGCAGCTCGACGCGGCGGTCGGCGAGGTTCCCCACTTTGGGGGCGTGCGTCACCGTCACCAGCGTGTGGCCTTCGGCGTGCAGCGACCGCAGCAGCTCGAGCACGCGGTCCTCGTTCTCGGCGTCGAGGTTGCCGGTGGGCTCGTCGGCCAGCACCAGCCGCGGGCGGTTGATGAGGGCGCGCGCAACGCACACGCGCTGCTGCTCGCCGCCCGAGAGCTGGGACGGCAGGTGGCGGGCGCGGTCGGCCATTCCCACGCGCACCAGCGCCTCCATGGCCTCGCGCGCGTCGGCCATCGAGTGGTAGTGCTGGGCGACCATCACGTTCTCGAGCGCGTCGAGGTAGGGGAGGAGGTGGAACTGCTGGAAGATGATGCCGACCTTCTCGCGGCGGAAGCGCACCCGATCCGACTCCGCGAGCGCCGAGATCTCAACGCCGTCCACCCACACGCGCCCGGCGGTGGGCCGGTCGAGGGCCCCGAGCAAGTTGACGAGCGTGCTCTTGCCCGAGCCCGAGGGCCCCATCACCGCCAGCCACTCGCCGGCCCGGATCTCGAGGTCCACCGCGTCGAGCGCGCGCAGTTTGCCGTAGTGGCGGGAGAGAGATTCGAGGCGCACGCGGATCTCGGCCACGTCATTCCCCCTTGAGCGCGACCGCCGGCTGGACGGAAAGCGCCAGGCGGATCGGCCCGAGCCCCGCGAGGCCGGCCACGAGCAGCGCCAGGCCCAGCACCTGCGGTGGCACGCTCCAGTGCACGGCGATCGCGGAATGGAAGACGGTGCGTCCGATCAGCTCGGCGAAGAACAGCCCGATCAGCCAGCCCGCGATCCCGCCGGCCAAGCCGATCGCCAGGGATTCGGCCGCGAACTGGCGCACGACGTCGCGCGACGATGCGCCCAGCGCCTTCATGAGCGCGATCTCGCGGCGGCGCTCGAGCGCGAGATCGGTGAGCGTGCCGAACGCGCACAGGCCCGCTGCGAGGAGCGCGGCGACCGTGACGAGCGCCATCAGGCGGCCCATGCGCTCGAGCAGCACGGCCTCGGTGGCGGACAAGGCGTGGAGCACGAGCGCGCGCACGCCGCCTCCGCGCTCGAGCGCTTGGGCGGCCGTCGCGGCAGCTTCCGTTCCTCCTTCGACCCGGGTCTCGACCAGGCTCACCCGGCCCGGGAGGCCGCTCAGGCCGCGCGCCGGCGGCGAGCGTGAGGAGCCGGCCGCCCGCGAACTCGATCGTGAGCGATTCGCCTTCACGCACGGCCAGCCGGCTCATCAGTCGCGCGCCCATGAACGAATCGTGCGGGCCAGGCGGCAGGGTCCAGGACGGATGGAGCCGGCGCAGCGTCCCGAGATCGCTGCCCACGATCTGCACCGGCCGCCCGCCGACCCGGGCGGTCACGAGCAGCAGCGGGGCGCCCGTGAGACCCGCAGCTGCGAGCCGCTCGCGCACGAGACGCTCGTCGAGATAGCCCGGCTCGGCTCCCGCTGCCGGATGGCCGCCGGCCGTGAGGAGGAGGTTGGGCCCCAGCGCCCGCAGCTCGTGCGTGAGCTTCCGCGACACGTCGCTCGAGACGTGGAGCAGCGCCGAAGCCACGGAGGAGCCGATCGCGATCGCGAGGACCGCGAGCGCCACCATGCCGCGCCGGCGCGTGAGGCTGGCGGAGAGCAGGCGCGCTTCCATGTGCAGGCGCGGGCTAGCCACGCAACACCGTTGCGGGGTCGACCCGCAGCGCGAGGCGCAGCGGGGCGAGTGTCCCGAGGAACGCGAGCGCCAGCGACAGCACAAGCGCCAGCGGGAGCAGCAGCGGCTGGACTGGACTCGCCGTGCCGAATGTGTGGCCGCGAATCGCGACGGCCGCGATCGCTCCGAGCCAGAAACCCAGCGCCCCGCCGGCCAGAGAGACCAGCACGGTCTCGCCGAGCAGGAGCACGGCGATCTGCCCCGCCGAAGCGCCGAGCGCGCGCATCAGGCCGAGCTCGACCGCGCGCTCCACGACGGTCGCCGTGGTCGTGGAAAGCAGCCCGAGGGTGGAGGCGGTGAGAGCCGCGAGCGCAAGCAGCAGCATGAGGAGGTTCAGGCGCCCCACCACCTCGCCCTCTCCGGTCACCACCTCCGTCATCGGCAGCACCTCGGCTCCCGCCAGGTTCTCGGCCACCACCCGCGCCACCACCACTGGGTAGGAAGTGCACATGTACCGCTCGTAGCCCTTGGGATCTCGCTTCGGATCGGGCGCTGGCTTCTTCGAAGGAGCGCGCACCAGCGCGCTCATCCAGATGCGGTCGACCCCCGCGCGCGCCGTGAGCGCCTGCACGCGCTCGAGCGGGGCCCAGGCCATGCGGTCCTCGAGCCCGCCGGCCGTGACGACGCCGGCCACGACCCACGCATCTTCGCGGCCGCCGAGCGTCGCCCGCACGCGGGCTCCCGGCGCGACGCCGAGCGTCGTCGCCAGCTCGCGGCCCAGGGCCAGCTCCGCCGCCCCCTCGCGCGGCCAGCGGCCCTCGACCTGCCAGCCCGCGCGCAGGCGCCCGAGCCCGGTGCGCCAAGGGCCGTCGGCGGTCGCAATCTCACGATCGAACCAGGTGCCTGAGATCCGCGCCGGTGCGCCGTTGATCGACCCGGTCAACGAGAGCTCGGGCGCAGCTGCGAGAACGTTGTTCTTCCAGAAGGACGATTTGAGGAGCGCCGTCGTGCTCTCGGGCAGGGCGAGCCCGGCGCGCGCGGGCTCGATCGGAGCGCCGCCGAGGTCGAGCGCGGTGGACGCGCCAGCGGGAAGCACGACGAAGTTCGGGCCGGCGGCGCGCAACGTGCGTGCCAGATCGTCGCCGACCTGGAGCGCGAGCGTCGCGAGCGCGATCGCAACCGCCACCCCGAGCGTGACCGCCACCAGCGCCAGGCCGAGGCGCGCGCGCCGCGCGGCGAGCGAGGCCAGCATCAGGCGCCCGAGCACGACCCTATCGCCCCCTGAGCTTGGGTAGCGCGGCCTCCAGGTCGGCCGTCGAGATCACGATCCGGCCTCCCGACTCGCGGCTCGAAAGCGGGATCGGATTGCAGCCGCCGCTCCGGCCGATCGATTTGAGCACGATCGGCGACATGCAGTTGCGGCACACCATGGATCCTCCCTGCTCGAAGTAGCCCTTGGCGCCGCAGATCTCGCAGGCGTCGAGACAGACGCGCACGCTGCCGTCCACGCGTACGGCGAAGATGCGAACCGGGCCCGCGGCCAGCTCTGCCTCGAAGAATCGTGGATGCCGGTCGGGCAGTGCAGCCGGATCGAGGCTCACAGCCCCGGCCTCCGCCGCGAGTGGCTCCGCCGGCGGGCGCTCGGGCGCGCGGGAAGTCCGGACGAAAGCGGTGGCGAGGAACGCCACGACCACCAGGCCGAGGAAGCCGGTCCAGCGTCGGCGCGCGTCGTCCCGCGCCCGCTCCGCCCGCGCGCGGCGCGCATCGGGGCCGCTCGCAGCCGCTTCCGCGGGGGCGGCGGCCGGACGCTTCGCGAACGCCAGCCACGCGGCCGCGAGCCCCACGGTGAACGCGAAGAGCAGAAGCTCGCTGCGGACGATCGGCCCGATCAGCGCCATCTCGGCGCGGCTCGAAGGCAGCACCTGCGCTTCCGAAAGCTCGTGGAGTCCGCCGACAAAGAGCCGGAGCGCCACCAGCAGCAGCACAGCCGATGTGAACGAGAAGAACGGCTGGATGCGGAGCGCTCCGCGCGCGAACAGGGCGCCAAACCCGACGGCGATCGCGAGCCCCAGCAGCGCGCCCAGCCACAACGCGAGCCCGCGGCTGTTGAGCCCCGCAGCGGAGAGGAAGATCGCGGTCTCGACGCCTTCCCGGAACACCATGCCGAAGGCGAAGAGGAAGAGGCCGGTGGCACTCCCGCCGCCTCCCGCCGCGCGCATCACGCCGCTCTCGATCTCCTCCTTCATGTGCGGCGCCGCCCGCCACATCCACCACACCAGCGAGACGACCAACAGGGAGCCCACCAGCATCGCAACGCCCTCGGCCAGCTCCTCGTTGTATGTGACGCGGATGGCGAGGGCGGCGCCCACGACCGAGAGGACGAGCGCGACGGCTGCGCCTGCGAAGAGCGCGCCGCGCAGGTGGGTGGCGCCGCGGCGGCGTAGCATCGCAAGCGCGATGGCGAGGACGAGCGCGGCCTCCATGCCTTCGCGCAGCGTGATGACCAGGGCTTCGAACACGGAATGCGTTCCCCGCGGTTAGCGTCCGGCGCGGACCCGGTGCACGTGGCGCGGGCGGGCGCGGCGGCCGCGGGGCGCGACGGTCGCGCGGGGACCCGCGCCGGAGCGCGCAGGCGGGCGCGCGTGCCCGGGTCGTTCGATCTCGAGGGTCTGGCGCCACGCCAGGCACAAGCGTGGCGCGCAGAAGCCGAACGCGCGCTCGTTGAGGACGTAGAGCTGGCTTCGTCCCAGCCGCCGCACGTGCACGATGTCGAGGTCGCGCAGGATGCGGAGCTGATGCGAGGTGGCCGAGAGCGATGCGCCCAGGGCGTGCGCGAGATCGCTCACGCACAGCTCCCCGAGCGAGAGCGCGTACACCAGCCGGCTGCGCGTCGGATCCCCCAGCGCGCGGAACGTCCGCGACAGCCGCGCCACCTGGGCATGATCGTCGAGCGCGCGCCGCACGCGCTCGGCCGTACCCTCGGGAGACGGCCGGAGCGTGGGGGCCGGCCGCACGGTTTCACGGGACGGCATGGGCGGAGCTGCGGGCATGTGGGCACCAGGGCTGAATACTTGAGCAAGCGTTCATGTATTTCGCATCTTCGTTCAAGGCTCATGCGGGCGTCAAGCCGAGCCGCCTCCGGTGTGCTCGGTCGCTCTTCGACCGCCTGCGGGATCGTGCGGACCCGAACGCCCCGCCCGCTGCGGGCGTTGACCGCCTGCACGGCCACGCCGATAATCTGCGCGTGTCCGTGACCTGCATCCGGATGGGCGCCGCCCGCGCGCTCGCGACGCTTCCCCCGGCACTCACGCTCTGCGCGATCCTCGCGGTCGCTTCCGGGTCGGGACCGGGCGCAGCCGATGCGCACACCCGCGCCGAGCGCGCGGAAGGGCTCTACCAGCAGGCGCTCGGCCATCTGCGCGAGAACACGGTGGACACCCGCCGCGTGGCGATCGACGAGCTGGAGCAGGCCACGCTCCTGACGGCCAACAACCCCGAATACGAGCTCACCCTGGCGCGCACGTATTACCAGTGCGGGTTCGTGCGGCTCGCGCGCGAGCGCTTCACCCGCGTGACGCGGCTCGCCCCCGCGGACGCAGATGCGCGCTACGGCCTCGGGCAGGTGTGGCGGCGTGACTGGCTCAAGTACCTCGAGAAGGCGTCGCTCGAGCGCGCAGCTGCGAGCCTGAGAGCCGCCGTCGCGCTCAGGCCCTCCTACTGCGACGCCTGGCTCCTGCTCGTGCCGCTGCTGGTCGAGCAGGGCAGCTTCGAAGCAGCTGCCACAGCTGCGTGGCACGCGCGGCTGGCCGATCCCCAGCGGCCCGAGGCGCTGATCGCGGACGCCTACACCTCCTACCGGGTGGGCCGGGTGCAGCACGCCGACAGCGCGTTCGCGGCCGGCATCCCGCGGCTGCGCCGGTCGGTGCGCGAGCGCTTCGACGACATCGGTCCGGTGGCGACCGAGCGCGACACGTTCGTGCTGCACCGCCTGCCGCCCGCGGCCCAGGCGGATTTCATCCGCGCCTTCTGGAAGGACAACGATCCGGATCTCGCATCGCCGGAGAACGAGGCGCAGCTCGAATACTGGTCGCGCGTGAGCCACGCTTTCTTTCTCTACTACGATCCGAAGCGCCGCGAGTGGGACGAACGCGGCGAGGTCTACGTGCGCTACGGGCCGCCCGCCTGGGCCGACTACAATCCGGTCAACGAGCCGCTCGTCAGTCGGAGCACGTTCGGGGGGATCACGTTCAGCTCGTCGATCCCCGCGAACATCCTGGCGTGGGACTATCCGCAGCTCGGCATGCGCGTGATCATGCACGACCGCCTGCTCTCGGAGTACTACCAGCTTCCCGTCAGCATGGACCAGAGCATGGATCCCGTTCCCGATCCGGATGTGCTCGACCACCTGCAGGACGTGGTCGTCACGCGCAGCGGGCGCGGCGTGTTCCCGGCGCTGCCGCCGGGAGTGAAGAGCCGGCCGGTGGACGGCGCGGTCGCGCGCTTCGAGGGCGCGGCCGGGCCGCGGCTGCTCGCGACGTTCGAGGCCGAGGGCCCGCCCGACGACAGCCTGTGGGCGGAGTACGTGGTGCTCGACTCGACGCGCCACGAGATCGAGCGCCAGGGACGCGCGCTCGAGCCGTCGGCGTGCGATCCGACCGGCGCCCAAGTGGCGGACTTCGCAGGGCAGTACCCGCCGGGCGAGTATCGGGTGGGCATCACGGTGCGCGACCGCCGCGGGCGCCGGGGGCTCTACCGCGCGCGGGTCTCGCTCTCGAGATCCGGGACCGAGCTTTCCCTGAGTGACGTGGTGATCCCGTGCGGGCTTCCGATCGAAACCGCGACCGGAGATGCGCCCACGGTGCGCCTCGAGCCCAACCCCAACGCGCGCGTGCACGGCTCCGATCCTCTCACCGCCTATTTCGAGATCTATCACCTCCAGACCGACGGCGACGGGCGCGCGCGATTCGAATACGTGTACACCGTGCGCTCCGCCCAGCGCGACCGGCGCATCTGGATTCAGCGCGCGATCCAGCCGCACACGAAGCCGCCGACGATCTCGGCGTCCCGGGCCGAGGAGCAGAGCGGACCGCTGCGGCGCCAGTTCGTGCGCGTGCCCATCCAGTCCTTGCCGGCCGGCCTCTACAAGATCGAGATCGTGGTGCGCGACCTGCTCGCCGATCGCGAGGCCAGGGCGGAGGCCCAGTTCGTGCGCCTCGCCGACGTGCCCGGGAACTGACGATCCGCAGCCCTGCGCGAAATTTCCCTACAGCGCCGCCGGCCGCCGTCCGATACAGGGGTGCGAAGGGACTTTCCGTTCGCGAGGGGGCCATGCCGTCCAGCAAGACGCGGATACTCATCGTCGACGACGAGGCCGACCTGGTCTCGGTGCTGCGCATCGGGCTCGAGATCGAGGGCTTCGAGGTGATTGCCGCCAGCGACGGCGAGGAGGGCCTGCGCAAGGCGCGCGAGGATCGGCCCGAGCTGGTCGTCCTGGACCTCATGCTGCCCAAGCTCGACGGCTACCGCGTGTGCCGCGCCCTCAAGTTCGACGAGCGCTACCGGAACCTGCCCATCGTCATCCTGAGCGCCCGCTCGGGCGAGCAGGACCGCAGGCTGGCGTTCGACATGGGCGCCGATGCCTTCGTGTGCAAGCCCTACGACATGGGAGCGCTCGTGAAGCTGATCCGCGCCCGCCTGAGCGCAACTTCCGCGCGCAGCGCGGCGTGAGCTTTCGCGGCTAGGGCGTCTCCGGCGCGGCGAGCGCCGCGTCCCTCAGCCCCGCGCCTTCCCCGGCGCATCCGCGATCACGTGCATCATCGCATCGTGAATGCGGCCGTTGGTGGCGAGGATCGAGGTCTTCCCGGGAACGAAGGCTCCGCCGCGATAGTCGGTGACGCGGCCGCCGGCCTCGCGCACGATCACAGCCCCGGCCGTCGTGTCCCAGGCCGAGAGCGCGAGCTCCCAGAAGCCGTCGAAGCGGCCGACCGCGACGTAGCACAGGTTGAGCGCGGCGGAGCCGTCGCGGCGAACGCCCTGGGCGCGCGTGAGGAACGCCTCGAATGCGGGCATCACGCGCTCGGGATGCTCGCGCACGTCGTAGGGGAAGCCGGTGACGAGCAGCGCGTCCTCGAGGCGCGCGATCGAAGAAACGCCGATCTCGCGCCCGCCGAGCGTGGCGCCGTAGCCGCGGGCCGCGGCGAACATCTCATCGCGCACCGGGTCGAACACCGCGCCGGCCACCGGCTCGCCGTCCACTTCCACGCCCACCGAGACCGCGAAGAACGGGTAGTTGTGCGCGAAGTTGGTGGTGCCATCGAGCGGATCGATCACCCAGCGCACGCCGCTCTTGGCGCCGCGCGCGGAGTGCGTCCCCGATTCCTCGGCCAGCACCGCGTCGCCGGGGAAGCGCTCCGCGATCCGCGCGAGCAGCAATTCCTCCGATCGGCGATCGAAGTCGGTCACGAGATCGATGCGCCCCTTGCGCTCGGGCGCATGGGTGTGGCCCCAGCCCGCGCGCACAACTGCGCCGGCCTCGCGCGCGAGCTCCGCCGCAGCTTCGCGCAGCCTTCGCGGGTCGCGCTCGGAGGTGGAGTCCGAGGCGGGCGCCGGGCCGAGGGCGCCGCCGCTCACTGCTCGCCCCACCCGGCGGCCGCGCCGCCCCCGGGCACCCGACCCATCACGCGCTCGCTCACGGCTCGCCCCGCGCCACGCTGTGGGCGCAGAAGCGCGAATAGGGGCAGCGGCCGCAGCTGCGCGGGTCGGGCTTCGCCCCGAAGCGCGCGCCACGGATTCCGAGAGCTGCGTGGGCGGCACGCTCGCGCGCGCGCTCCATGTGCTCGGGCCCGACGCCGGCGGAGCCGACGATCCCCTGGCCCACGAACCACATCTCCACGCGCACCGGCGTCACACCGTAGACCTCGCGGTAGGCCAGCGCGTAGAGGCCGAGCTGCTCGCCCTTGAGGCTCTTCGCCGCCCGCTCGTCGGCCTTCTCCTGGCTCTGGACCTGCGAGGTCTTGTAGTCGGCGAGCACGATTCCATCCGCGTGCTCGTCGATGCGGTCCCAGCGCCCGACCACCGTGTCGCAGGGCCCGAGCTTGAACTTGAAGTCGCGCTCGGTCGCGAGCGGGACGCGCGGCGAAGCGTTCTCACGCGCCACGAAGGCGGCGAGGCTCCTCCGCCCCTCCTCGAGCCGCATCTCTTCGTGCTCGCGCGAGTAGAAGCCCTCGCTCGACCACGCTCCCTCGAAGGCGGCGACCACTTCCGCGACGGCGATCGGGAGGCCGAGCATGCGATGCTGGTGGTAGACCCGGATCGCGTGGTGGATCGCGATCCCGTACATCGCCTGGGGATCGCTGGCGAGCGGGACCTGCGCGACGTGCGCGAAGCGGTACTTGAGCGGACACGTGAGGTAGTCGTCGATCCGCTTGTGCGAGATCTCGAGCGGCTGATCCGCCGGAAGCGGAAGGATCTCGGCAGCGGGCGGCTCGGCCGCTGGCGCGAAGCGCGCGATCGCCTCGAGCGCGCTCGCCCCCGTGGCGCCGCGCGGCGGGCTCGGCAGGTCGAGTGATTCGACCACGAACTGGCTGGGCTTCGTGGTTCGCTTCCCGCCGTAGTCCGCTGCGTGACACAGCACGAGGCGGTCGCGCGCCCGCGTCATGCCGACGTAGAAGAGCCTGCGCTCTTCGCGGTCGTGGTCCGCGCGGCGGTCGGGAGTTCCGTGCACCAGCTCGGGCGGGAACGGCAGAGCGTTGCCCCGGGGGTGGCGCGGGAAGCGGCCCTGCACCAGGTGCACGAGGTAGACCACCGGGAACTCGAGGCCCTTGGCGTTGTGCACCGTGAGGAGGTGCACGGCGTCCTCCTCCAGCTCGGCCTCGGCGGCCGCGGGATCGTCCCCCATCTCGATCAGCAGGTCGAGGTGTTGGATGAACGGGTCCACGCGGTCGTGGCGGAGGAGCGGCCCCACGCGCGAGACGATGCGGAACAGCTTGTTGAGGTTGCCGACCTTCTCGACCGCTTCGGCCGATTCGTTGGCCGCGAGCCGCGTGAGGAGACCGCTCTCGCTGACCAGCTCGTAGAGCACATCGGAGGTCGGGCGCTGGGCCGCGCTTCGCGACAGCCGGCGGTGGAGGTCGAGGAAGCGCTCCACGGCCTGGCGCGTCTCATCATGCATCTCGTCCTCGCGGGCCGCGCGCTCGGCGAGGATGAGGAGCGGCCGGTTGGTGCGGCGCGCGCGCGCGCCGAGCCGCGCGAGATCAACTGGGTCCGCGCCGAACAGTGGGTCCGCGAGCGCCATGTAGGCGGATGCGCCGTCGTCGGGGGACGCCACCGAGCGCAGCAGGTTGAGGCACAGCAGGACCTCGGGCCGCGTGTAGAGCCCGCGCATCCCCACGCGCCGGAACCGCACGCCGCGATTCCGGAGCGCGAGCGCCGCCGGGTCGAGGCTGGAATGCGCCCGCGCCAGCACCGCGAAGTCGCGGGCCGCGCGCTCCCCCTTGGCGATCGCCGCAGCCATCTCGCCCGCGACGAACTCGGCCTCGTCGCTCGCGGTCTCGAACGAGCGGTGGTCGATCTCGCCCGGGATCGCCCGGTCTGCGATCAGGCTCTTGTCGTAGCCGCCCCGCGCCTCCAGGCGCTCCGGGTCGTTGAAGCGGATGAGCCGGTGCGCGGCATCGAGGATGCGCTGCCCCGACCGGTAGTTGCGGCGCAGCACGATGGTGGCGGCGCCCGGAAAGGCATCGAGG
Organism: Candidatus Eiseniibacteriota bacterium; assembly: GCA_005893185.1. Lineage (GTDB taxonomy): Bacteria > Eisenbacteria > RBG-16-71-46 > RBG-16-71-46 > RBG-16-71-46 > WS-2. Next base: position 774 of record VBOS01000173.1, on the reverse strand, counting down.
AAGCCGAGCAGGTTCTCGACCTTGGCGCCGCGGAACCGGTAGATGCTCTGGTCGTCGTCGCCCACCACCGTGAGGTTCCGGCGCCTCCCGCCCAGCAGCTTCACCAGCTCGAACTGCACGTGGTTCGTGTCCTGGAACTCGTCCACCAGCACGTAGCGGTAGCGCTCAGCCAGCTCGCGCCGCACGTGCGGCCGCTCGCGGAGCAGCCGCAACGCGAGCGCAATCTGTGCGCCGAAGTCCACGCGCCCATGCCGGAGCAGGAGGCGCTGATAGAAGGCGTAGGCATGCGCCTTCTCGAGCTCCGCCGCTGCGCGGTCGCGACGCTCCGGATCGTCGCCTGCCTCGCGGGCGAGCGCCTCTGCGAACTCGAGGTAGTGCTCGGGCGCGACGTCCTCGTCGCGCGCCCGGTCGAAGAGCGCGACCAGCGCGCGCAGGTGCGAGTCGGGAGAGCCGAGCGGGCGGTAGCGGGAGAGCGGAAAGTCCATCACGCGCTCGCGCAGGAAGACCAGGATCTCGGCCGGCGTCACCACCGTGAGCTTGGCTGTGAGCCCGAGCTCGACCGCGCGCTCGCGCACCAGCCGGTCGCAGAAAGCGTGGAACGTGGAGATCGTCGCGCCCACGAACCCGTAGGGGGTGAGCAGGTCCACTCGGGCCTCCATCTCGGCCGCGGCCTTGTCCGTGAACGTGAGCGCCAGGATCTCCTCGGGGCGGGCGCGCTTGACGGCGATCAGCCAAGCGATGCGCCGCGTGATCACCTGCGTCTTGCCGGTGCCG
>VBOS01000172.1 GCA_005893185.1 Candidatus Eiseniibacteriota bacterium | reverse complement strand
TCGAGGTCGCCCGCCATGCGCGCGCGCTCGGGGCGGACGTCTCGCTCGCCGATCTCTTCGTCGCGAGCCTGCTGGGAGCTGCGGCGGCCAGCGAGCCGGAGAAGCCGGCCGGGCTCTCGAAGAAGGAGATCGAGGATTGGGCCGAGATCTTTCGCCGCCGCCGCGCCCCCGCGCAGGGTGAGGACCCGGGCGGATCCTGAGCGCGCGCGGCGCGAAGCGCGGTGGAGCGGCTGACGGCACTCTCGCGGCGCGAAGCGCGATGGAGCGGCTGACGTCGCGTCTTGCGTCACCGCTCGGCTCCGCTTAGGGCTCCGCCTCTCCCTGGCGAGCGCGCTCCGGGACCCGCCCTCCGCGCGCCGCGAGAGCGCCGCCAGACGCGACGTCAGCCGCTCCACCGCGCTTCGCGCCGCACGCGGCCAGGAGGCACGACGGGCGGCCCGCTGAGCGCGAGCCGCCCGATCGCCGCGACCGGATCTACCGGATCGGCACTCTCACGGAACGTATTCGGCCAGCACGGTCGGACTCACGACGAACGGCACGATCCAGGCCTGCGAATCGCAAGGCGCCTGGTCGTCGAACAGCGTGCCATTCGAGAGCGCGTTCACCCCCACGTGGAACAGGCCCGCCACCGGCGGCGCGTGCCAAACCAGCGTGTAGGTATTGTCGCCATTGTTGAGGAACCGCGCGCGCAGCCCCGCGCGCACCAGCACGACCACGTCGTTGCTGCGCTCGGTCGTCACGATCAGCCTCACCTCTTCCGCCGGGTCGAGCTTCAGCACGGAGCGCAGGCGGAACAGGGCGAGCGGGTCCTCGATCACGGTGTCGCGGCTCGCGGTCTTGATCTCGAGCTTGAGGACATGAGTCGTGGCGCCGCGCGATGTGACATCCACGCCGGACGCGGCCGCGATGCGCCAGCGCGGGCCGGAGGGATCCGCGGCCGCGAGCGGCACGCGCCTGAGCAGGAGGTGCCGCACCCAGTGGTCGGCGAGCGGCTTCCTCACCATCCCGAGCTGCGACGAGTCGCTCACGCCGGGCTCCATGCGCGGGCCGGTCACGATGTTGAAGGTCCCGCGCAGGTACTTGTGCACGGTGACGAGCGCGGTCCGTGGACGGCCGGTGGAGTCCGTGTCGGAGAAGGCGAACTCGAACTGACGATCGACGCTCGTGATGTTGCGGAAGAAGTAGAGCGGGTTGATCGCCGCGGCCATGCCCGCCGGGGCGTCGATGCGGGTCTGGTCCGCGCTCTCGAACTGGCCGTCGTCGACCAGCTGTGGCTCGCTCGCCAGCGCTTGGGAGACCTGAGCCGGCTCGTTGGCGCCGCCGGTCGCGCCCGAGGTCGGCGCAATGAGGTCGCTCGGATTCTTTCCGCACCCGGCGAGCAGGCCACAGGCGAGCAGAAGAGCGAGAGGAAGTTTGAGCGGCTTGTTCATGTTGCGTGATCCTCCTTCTGTCGAGCCGCGGGCGCCCGAGCGCCGACGGGGTTTCCTAAAGGGCAAGGATTGGTGCTACGCGCAGGCTCTTGAGCACTGCGCGTGCCACCCGACGAGGTCGCGCAACTCGTTGCGGCGCATGAGAGCGACGGTGGGGCGCGGTAGCCCGGTGTACCCACTGGGCCAGACGCGCGTTCGCGTGCGGCCTGCCCGGGGCAGCCGGCCTGGCCGCACGATGCGCTCAAACATCGCGGGGCGGAGCCCTTTCGAGCCCCGCCCCGCAAAGCATTCCCGATCGCATCTGCGACCGGGCGCGCTCATTCCTTCATGACCACCACGTCGTCGGTCGTGAACGTCAGCTCGGTGCCTTCCTTGACCGTCACCTGGTAGCCCTTGCTCGAGGCCACGGCGCCCGTCCCGACCAGTCCGCCGATCAGCCCGCCGACCAGCGCTCCCTTGCCGCTGCCGCCGATCGCCCTGCCGATCAGCGCGCCGGCTCCGGCGCTCCCGGCGACGGCGCCGACGTTGCGTGTCCGCGTCGAGCCCGCGATCAGGCTGTCGGCTGTCGCATGGATGTGGTAGGTCCGGCCATCGACCTCGATGGTGCGCACGCCGAGCACCAGGTGCGCGCGCGAGCCCTTCTCCGCCGCCTTGGCCGACACGATGACGCCGGAAACCTTGCTCCCGGCCGGGATCGGGGCCGACGTCCCGAGCACGAGCGGCTGGGTCACCTCACCGCTCCATGTGTCGCCGGTTTGAGCCGTCTCGCTCGTGATCTGAGCGGCAACGCTGATCTTGATGTGCGTGCCGGCCGGCACGGTGACGCCGCGCGCCACCGGCTGCGACGGCGTCTCGGCCGCCGGCGTTCTGACCTTCGGCTTGGGCTGGTACTCCTTCTGGGGCGTGATGCCGGACTGCGGAGGCTCTACCGGGTTCGCGGCCAGCAGGCTGTCGCTGGCCGAATCCTTCGCAGCCTGCTCGGACTTCTGCGCGCACCCGGTGAGCGCGAGCGCGATCACCAGCACGCCTGCAATTCTGCTCGGTCGAAACATCCTGGTCCCTCCTTCGGAAATCGCGGCCCTGGGATCTCGCATGGCACGGAGCCGGGAAGGTTATCGGCCGGTCCCTGGCCCGGGAACAGCTCTTATCACCCGCCGGGCGGGCCTGGCAAACCGGGGCGCGAACGTGAACCCCGGGCGACGGCCCGCGCGGTCCGCACGCCCGGCCCCGGCGCGCGTCTCGCTCCACAGCCTAATGCGGTGTCGGCTCCACCCGGCGCTTCACGGCAGTCGATGGCTCGCGCTCGACGCGCAGGCCGGTCGCTTCCTCCTCGAGCCGCAGCATGGTGTCGCGCGGACCGATCCAGGCGTTGAACGTGGCATAGGAGTCCGAGAAGCGCAGCTTGCGCGCCACGACCGGGCGCGCCGCCCAGCGGATCGTCTCGTCGCCCATGTCGGTGGCGGTGATGGCCATCACCTGGTCCTGGTCGTCGCGCAGCATGATCACGTTGACCTTCCGCTGCTTGAACGACTTCCCAGCGAGGTCGCGACACATCACGTCGAACAGGACGAACACCTGACCGTCCAGCACGAAGACGCGGCCGGGCGGTCGTATG
>VBOS01000175.1 GCA_005893185.1 Candidatus Eiseniibacteriota bacterium | reverse complement strand
GGCCACCGCGAGCCGCCGCCAGCGCTCGATCCGGGCTCTGCCTTCCGGCCACGGCTCGCCAGCGCACTCGAGCGGCTGGAAGCGCGCCACCCCCAGCTCGGCGAGCTTCTCCACCAGCCAGTCGGCGCGCCCGTGCTCGGGAGCGCCGCACCAGAGGACGAGGCTGCGCGGTCGCTCGACGTGCTCGACCGCCACGACCTCGGCGCTCACCTTGGAGGTCACGCTCGTGAGCCTGAGCCGCGCGAGCGCACCGCGCCCGTCGGTGGCATATACGGTCTCCCCGGCGCGCGCCCGGCACACGCGCGCAACGTAGCGCGCCTCATCGGACGTGAGTTCGAGGATCGCCCCGGCCGCTTCGAGATCGGGCAGGTAGAGCAGCGACGGAGTCGCGGCCGGTCGCGCGCGCGGAGCGACTCGCCGGGGATCGGCCGGCACTTCAGCCCCCGAGGGCGTCCTTCACGCGATCGAAGATCGTCCTGCCGGGCTTGGGTGGCTTGAGGCTCTCCGAGCGACGCAGCTCCTCGAGGAGCCTCTTGTCCTCTGCCGACACGCGGTCCGGCACCCAGATCATGACGCGCACCAGCAGGTCGCCACGACCGCCGCCGCGCAGACCTGGCAGCCCTCGCCCCCGCACGCGCAGCACCGTGCCGCTCGCGGTCCCGGACGGGATCTCAACGAGCAGCGCCTCGCCCTCGAGGCTGGGCGTCTCGGCCTTGCCGCCGAGCACGGCGGTCGCGAAATGCACCGGCACATCGATGTGGAGGTCGCGTCCGTCGCGCTCGAAGACGGCGTGCGGCTTCTCCTCGATCAGGACGATCAGGTCGCCCGCCGGACCCCCGCGCGGACCGGTATCGCCCATGCCCCGCAGCGGAATGAAGTTCCCGCTCCCCACGCCCGGGGGAACGTCGACCGCGATCGTGTCGGTGTGGCTCACACGGCCGTCGCCGCCGCACGTCTTGCATGGGTTGCGCAGCGTCTTCCCGGCGCCGTTGCATGCGGGACAAGTTCCGACGTTCACGAACTGGCCGAAGATGGACTGCTGGACGTGACGCACGCGGCCGGCTCCCTTGCACTGGGAGCACGTCGCCTCTCCCGTCCCCCCCTTGCCCCCGCAATCGCCGCATGCGCGCAGGTGGCGCACCCGGATCTTCTTCTGGACGCCGGTCGCGATCTCCTCGAGCGTGAGCTTGAGCCGAACCTGGAGGTCGTCGCCGCGCGATGCGCCCCCGCGGCGAGCGCCGCCGCCGCCGAACAGCTCCTCGAAGCCGCCGAGGTCGCCGCCGAAGTCGCGCATGAACGCGCGCAGCGCGTCCGCCAGATCGAAGCCGCTGAAGTCGACGCCGCGCCCGGCGCCCGGAGCGCCGGTCATGCCCTCGTGCCCGAACTGGTCGTAGCGCGCGCGCTTCTCCGCGTCGCGCAGCACCTCGTAGGCCTCGGTCGCCTCCTTGAACTTGAGCTCGGCCGACTTGTCGCCGGGATTGCGATCGGGGTGGTGCTGGAGGGCGAGCTTGCGGTAGGCCTTCTTGATTTCCTCTTCGGAGGCGCTCTTCGGTACGCCCAGCACTTCGTAGTAATCGCGCCGCGACATCGTCACGCGCCGCCCGCCGCCGGAGCGCGAGCGACCACGACGCGTGCCGGCCGCAGGGCGCGTTCGCCGCGCGCGTAGCCGAGATGCGCGACCTGCACGACGGCGCCCGGGCTCACGCCCTCCGGCGCATCGATCTCGAGCAGCGCCTCGTGGAAGCGCGGGTCGAACGGCGCGCCCTTGGGATCGAGCGTGGCTACGCCGTAGCGCGACAGGCGCTCGCGCACCCGATCCGCCGTGAGGCGCACTCCGGCGGTCCACGAGTCGGGGGCGCCTGACTCGCGCGCGGACTCGAGCGCCCGATCGAGGTCGTCGAGCATCGAGATCAGCTCGAGCAGCACGCCGTCCTCGGCCGAGCGCCGCGCTTCCTCGCGCTCAAGCGCCGCGCGGCGGCGGAGATTGCGGAGATCGGCCTCTGCGCGCAGCCAGCGGTCCTGCAGCTCGGCGGCGGTCGGGGCTGCGGGGGCCGGGGTAGGCTTGGCTGCGGCCGCCGGCTCCGGGGGTGCCGCCGGCGCCGCCTGCGGTGGGGCGGTGGCCTCCCCGGCGCCGCTCGCGACGTCCTGGGTCGGCTCCGCCTCCGCGCCGGACGCAACCCGCGAGGGCGCTGTGCCTTCGTCCGTCGCGGAGGGATGACCGGCGGGCTCGCCCGGCTGCGCGGCGTCCTTCTTTCGTCCGCGGCTGTCTGACACCACGCTCATGTCGAGAGCAGCTCGGTGACGCGTGCGCCCACAGCATCCACGACCTGGAGCGCGAGCGCGTAGTCCATCCGCAAGGGCCCGAGGACGCCGACCGCTGCGCGCGCCGGTCCGGGCAGCAGGTAGCTCACCAGGCTCATGCCGGTGAGTGCCAGGTCCTCGTCGAGCCCGACGCGCACAGCCACCTGGCCTTCCACGCCGTGCACCATGAGCCGGTCGAGGGGCGTTCCGGATTCGACCACGCGCAGCAGGGAGCCGAGGCGGGCGCCGCGGGCGAACTCCGGCTGCTCGGCAATGTGCATGGTACCGGCGCTGAAGAGCGGGGTCGAAACCGGCCGCGCCCAGCTCTCGGCGGCGGCGCGCGCCACCATGCGAGTCGCGCTCTTGCGCACCAGCTCCGGATCGCTGGCCAGCCGGTCGCGCACCTCGGTGAGCGAGCGGCCCAGCAGCCGCTCCCGCAGCACGGCCGCGACCTCGGCCAGCTCCTCGCGCGCCAGGGGGCTCTCCAGCTCCAGGGCCAGCGTGCGCACGGCGGCCGGGCCCAGGTTGAGCACCATCGAAACGTAGCGCTCGTCGCTCGCCACCAGGTCCAGCCCGGTCAGCGTCTCCTTCGCGAGCGAGGCGGCGAGCGCCAGCCCCAGCTGGTGCGTGAGCGATGAGAGCAGGCGTGAGGCGACCAGATCGGCCGGCAGCACGGCGGGAACGAGCAGCGTGCGCACGTAGTACTCGTAGCCCCGCACGCTCGGCACCCGCCCGGCTGATGCGTGCGTCCGCTCCAAGAGGCCAGCGGACTCGAGCCCGGCCAACTCGCTGCGGATGCTGGCGGAGGAGAGCGCGATCCGGCCGAGATCCGCCAGCGTTTCGGAGCCCACCGGGTGGTCACTGGCGCCGTGCAGCTCCACGACGGCCGCGAAGACCTCGCGCTGGCGCGGGCTGAGATCCGGGTCCTCCTGGTGGAGACCCCCGGGGAAGGCAGGGTTCGACATGCAATCGAGGTTACGGAGCGATCGCCACGACTGTCAAACCGCGGGAGGCGCCGGGCGGGGCGGAGAGACGGCGGTCTTCGGCGCCGCGATCCTCGACGCGGAGGTTGCGCAGAGGTCGGCCCGCGCCATCTCACCGCGCTCAGCTCGCGCCTCGAGCCAGGCGATGACGTCGTCGGCCACGAAGGTGTGGGCGCGCGGGATGCGCACGCCGTACGCCGTGCGCTCGAGCCTTCCGGTGGCGAGCGCGCGCGCGAACGCAGCGCCGTAGCGGCCCTCGACTGCGGCCCAGGCGCGCGGGGCGTGGTCGCGGCGGTCGAGGCCGTCGGCGAGGCGCAGGCCCAGCATGACGATCTCGAGCGCGATCGTCGGGTCGCGCTCGCTCTCCCGCTCGGCCTCGCACGATGCTCCGGATTCCAGCGCCGCCGCCCAGCGCTCGAGCGCGTAGTGGTTGCCGTAGCGCTCGCCATTCAACAGGCCGTGGGCGGACGGCCCCAGGCCCACGTACGGGCGACGGCCCCAGGCCCACGTACGGGCGCCTCAGCCAGTAGACCAGGTTGTGCCGCGCCTCGCCGCCCGCGCGGCAGAAGTTGGAGGTCTCGTAGCGCGTGTAGCCTGCGGGCTCGATCCAGCGCGCCAGCGCCTCGTAGCTTTCGGCATGCTCTTCGGGCGCGGGAAGCGCCCGCTCGCCCGCGAGCACAGCGTTGCCAAGTGGCGTGCCGGCCTCGGGAATGAAGCAGTAGGCCGAGAGATGCTCGGGCTCGAGCGCGAGCGCAGCCTCCACCGTGCGCCGCCAGCGCTCGATCGTGTGGCCGGGGAAGCCGAACATCAGGTCGAGCGAGAGCCGCCGGAAGCCGTGCGCGCGCGCAAGGGCGAAGGCCTCAGCGGGGCGCTCGGCGGAATGGATGCGGCCGAGGGCTTCGAGCTCTTCGGAAACGAAGCTCTGCGCCCCCATCGAGAGCCGGTTGACGCCGGCCTCCGCCCAGGCCTCGAGCAGCGCCCCGCGCACCGATTCCGGGTTGGCCTCGAGCGTGATCTCCGCGCCTTCGGCGATCGTAAAGCTGGCGGTGAGCGCCCGCCACACACGGCGGAAGTGCCGGGCGGAGAGCGCAGAGGGCGTGCCGCCGCCGAAGAAGACCGAAGTGAAAGCCAGCGCGCCCGCCGCCGGCGCGCGCCGCGCGATCTCGCGCTCGACGCCCAGGAGGTAGCGCTCGACCGCAGCAGCGGAGAGCGCGCCGCTCGAGAAGTCGCAGTACGTGCAGCGCGTCGCGCAGAACGGAACGTGGACGTAGAGCCCGGCGCGCGCATCTTCGCGTGCGCTCCGGCCGCGCTCCCCGGCGGATCGCGCGATCATCGGGTCGTCAGCGAATCGGGCGGAACAGCCGGTCGAACCGGATCTTCCAGAATGCGTCGAGCACGCTGCTCCCGTCGGTCGAGAAGTAGATGAACATCGCGCGGCCCTTCACCAGATCCATCTTCACCGGGCCCCAGAAGCGGCTGTCGTTCGAGTTGTCGCGGTTGTCGCCCATCATGAACAGCTCGCCCGCGGGCAGCGTGAACGGGCCGAAGTTGTCGCGGGGGTTGTACCCCCCGGGCAGCGTGTTGGGATCGGACCGGATCGCGTAGGGCTCGTTCAGCGTGTCGCCATCCACGACCACCAGCTTGTTGTGGACCTCGATCGTCTGGCCGCCTGTCGCGATGCAGCGCTTGATGAAGTCCTGGTGCGGGTTGCGGGGGTACTGGAACACGATCACGTCGCCGCGATGGGGCGGACGGATCCCGGGCAGCCGGATGTGGGTGAAGGGGATCTTGGGCCCGAATTCGAACTTGTTCACGAACAGGAAGTCGCCCTTGAGCAGAGTCGGCACCATGGACTCCGAGGGGATGCGGAACGCCTGGATCACGAATGCCCGAAGCACGAACGTAAGGGCCACCGCCCACAGGCCGGCCTCGACGTACTCGCGAACGATGGAACGGGCTCTGTTTTCCGCCATGGGTCTCCTCTGGCGTTCCGTGACCGAAGTCATGTGTACGCCGACTAGCGTTCGACCTTGAGGACCGCCAGGAACGCCTCCTGCGGCACCTCGACCGTGCCGATCTGCTTCATACGGCGCTTGCCCTCTTTCTGTTTCTCCAGCAGCTTGCGCTTGCGCGTGATGTCACCGCCGTAACATTTCGCGGTCACGTTCTTGCGTATCGCCCCCAGGGTCTCGCGGGCGATCACCTTGTTGGCGATCGCCGCCTGGATCGCGACCTGGAACATCTGCTTCGGGATCAGCTCCTTCAGGCGCGCACACAGGTCGCGCCCCCATGCGTAGGCCTTGTCGCGGTGGACGATCGCGGAGAGCGCGTCGACCGTTTCACCGTTCAGCATCACGTCCAGCCTCACCATGTCGCCCTCGCGGTAGCCGTCGAACTCGTAGTCGAGCGATGCGTAGCCGCGCGAGACGGACTTCAGGCGATCGTAGAAGTCGAGCACGATCTCGCCGAGCGGCAGCCGGTAGGCGACCCGCGCGCGCTTCTCCTCCAGGTAGTCCAGGCCCACGTGGATCCCGCGACGTTCCTGGCAGAGCTTGAGAATGTTCCCCAGATACTCGGCGGGGGTGAGCACGTGCGCCAGAACGTAGGGCTCCTCGATGCTGGCGATCTGCTGCGCGGGCGGCATCAAGCTCGGGTTCTCCACCACCATGAGGTCGCCGCTCTCGAGCAGCACATGGTACTCGACGCTCGGAGTCGTGACGATGAGGTCGATCTGGTGCTCGCGTCGCAGCCGCTCCTGGACGATCTCCATGTGGAGCAATCCGAGGAAGCCGCAGCGGAAGCCGAAGCCCAGAGCCACCGAGGTCTCGGGCTCGTAGGCCAGCGCCGCGTCGTTCAGGACCAACCGGCCGAGCGCCTCCTTGAGCGGCTCGTACTGCTCCGCGTCGATCGGGTAGAGCCCCGAGAACACCATCGACTTGACCTCGCGGAAGCCCGGCAGCGGCGTCAGCCCCTCAGCATCGGCCGCGCCCACCGTGTCGCCGACCCGCGCGTCGGCCACCGACTTCACGCCCGCGACCACGTAGCCCACCTGGCCGGCGGAGAGCGCCTTCAGCGGCTCGAGTCGGATCCTCAGACGCCCGACCTCCGTCACCTCATAGCGCTTGCCGGTGGAGAGGAAGCGCACGACGTCGCCCGCTTTCACGCTGCCGTCTACGATCCGAACCAACGCCACCACACCGCGATACTGGTCGAACTTCGAGTCGAAGATGAGCGCGCGCAGCGGCGCATCCGGGGAGCCTTCAGGCGGTGGCAGGTCGGCGATCACCTGCTCGAGCAGCTCGGGCACGCCGAGCCCGGTCTTGGCGCTGATGCGCGCCACGTGCTCGGCGGGGATCTTGTTGATCGCCCCGACGATCGTGAGCCCCTGCACGCGGGCGAGCAGGTAGTTCGAGAGCGTCTGGGCCTCGATCCCCTGCGACGCGTCAACGACCAGGATCGCGCCCTCGCACGCCGCCAGGCTGCGCGAGACCTCGTAGGTGAAGTCCACGTGCCCCGGCGTGTCGATCAGGTTGAGCTGGTAGGCGCGGCCATCCTTCGCCTTGTACTCCATCGCGATCGCGTGCGACTTGATCGTGATGCCCTTCTCGCGCTCGAGGTCCATGTCGTCCAGCACCTGGGCCTTCATCTGCTGGGGCGGCAACGTGCGCGTCAGCTCCAACAGCCGGTCGGCGAGCGTGCTCTTGCCGTGGTCGATGTGCGCCACGATGCAGAAGTTGCGGATGCCGGACAGCCGCGGGTCGCTCAAAACCGCCGCCGGATCGCGAGCCGGAATTCGCCCGAAGTGGATTTGTGCTTGCCCTCAGCTGGGGGCACGCCGCCCGGGAGCGCCGGGTCCTGCCGGAACTCGATGTCGAAGTCGCGGAAGTGGGCGTCGATGTAGGCGTCGAGCAGCGCGTAGATCAAGGTGGCTGCGAACAGCCACTGGCGCCGAGTGAGATCGTTGAGGTGACTGTTGTAGCCCTCGACCGCGACGGACTCGGCCGCCGCGTCGCCGGCGGCCCGCGCCGCGTCCACTTGGCCGCTAAGATCGTCGAGCGCCTGCTTGTCGTTCACCATCCGGCTGATCAGCAGGCCCTCCACGGTCGCGACCCCGGCCGCCTTGATCCACGACCCGTTGTGGAGCTGCCCCCAGCCGGGAATCACGAGCGACCGCGCCATCACCCACCGCGGCTCGTCGAACTCCGAGTGCTTGCGTGGGGGAGCGCGCCGCGTGGCGCTCGTGTCGGGCGCAGCGCGGCTCGCGGCCGGCGAGACCACGCCCGCGGGGCCGATCTCGATCACGCCGCTCTCCTGCGGGGGCACGGAGTCGGTCCCGGCAAAGGCGGACGCCGAGGGCGGGACGCCGGCCGTGGAGCCGGCGGAGGCAGCCGCCAGCGATCGAAACGACAGAGCGATCACCGGCGCAACGAGGGTCGGCGCCACGATCCGGCGAAGCGCCCGACGCAAAGCTGGCGGGAACGCGTGGGAATCGAACCCACCTCGGACGCGGATCGCGCCCGACCGCAGGATTTGAAGTCCCCGGAGTCCACCAGAAGGGGAGGCGAAGTGGTCCGACTTTGCAATATGCGGGGGAACGTGCGGGGGTTCTCGTGCGGGCCGCTCCGCCGGCGGGAACTCTCGGACGACGTCGCCAGCCGCCACCTCATCGGCGTACAATGCTCAGCAGGCCGTGCCATCCTGGCCCGGCCCCATCCTGGAGGGACCCGACCATGCACAAGGCTCGGGCTTCTTTCTTCTACGGCTGCGCGTGGACCTTCCTGCTCGCGCTCGCTTTGCTCGCCACGCCGCCACCGGCACCGGCAGAGGAGGAGGAGTACGTCTACCTCACCCAGTGGGGCTCGTTCGGTACTGGTAACGGGCAGTTCCAATACCCCACAGGCGTGGCCACCGACGCCGCTGGCAACGTCTACGTCGTTGACCCAGTAGTTAACCACCGCATCCAGAAGTTCACCGGCGCGGGCGCCTACCTGACCCAGTGGGGCTC
>VBOS01000174.1:2200-10528 GCA_005893185.1 Candidatus Eiseniibacteriota bacterium | reverse complement strand
CGCCGCGCGCGGATTCGGCGCGCGAGATCCTGAACAAGCTGTTCTTCAATCCCAAGCGCTACGACCTGGCACGGGTCGGGCGCTACAAGCTCAACTACAAGCTGCCGCACGAATACCTGCTTCCCTCGCGCGAGGTGCGCCGCAAACTCGGGCTCGGGATCCCCGATCTCAACCACACCACGCTGTGCCGCGAAGACTTCATCGTCATCATCAAGTACCTGCTGCTGCTGCGGGTCGGGGGCGAGGTCGTCACCGACCGTGGGTCGGAGGCGGCGATCACAGACGACATCGACCACCTCGGAAACCGGCGGGTGCGCTCGGTGGGCGAGCTGCTCGCGAACCAGTTCAACATCGGCCTGGCGCGCATGGCGCGCATCATCCGCGAGCGCATGTCGCTCCAGGACCAGGAGCAGATCACGCCGACCGACCTGGTGAACTCGCGCACGATCTCGGCTGTGATCCAGAGCTTCTTCGGCTCCTCGCAGCTCTCCCAGTTCATGGACCAGACGAACCCGCTCGCCGAGCTGACGAACAAGCGGCGCCTGTCCGCGCTCGGCCCCGGCGGCCTCACGCGCGACCGCGCGGGCTTCGAGGTCCGGGACGTCCACTACACCCATTACGGCCGCGTGTGCCCGATCGAGACGCCCGAAGGTCCGAACATCGGACTGATCTCGTCGCTCTCGACCTACGCCAAGGTGAACGAGTTCGGGTTCCTCGAGACCCCGTACTTCCGCGTCCAGAACGGGTCCGTGGACCGCAAGAAGCCGGAGTTCCTCGCGGCCGACGTCGAGGACCGCTCGCACATCGCTCCGGCGAACACGCCGTTCGACAAGAAGACCGGCGATCTGGCGGGCGAGTCCCTCACCGTCCGCTTCCGCGGCGAGTACCCGACGGTGGAGAAGACGCGCGTGGACTACATGGACGTGTCGCCCATCCAGCTCGTGTCGCCGGCGGCCGCGCTCATCCCGTTCCTCGAGCACGACGACGCGAACCGCGCGCTCATGGGATCGAACATGCAGCGCCAGGCGGTGCCGCTCCTGGTCACCGAGGCGCCGCTGGTCGGCACCGGCCTCGAGGACAAGGTGGCGGAGGATTCGGGCGCCCTGCTGCTCGCGCGGCGCTCGGGGGTGGTGGAGTTCGTCTCGGGCGAGATGATGGCGATCCGCTACGAGCGCGATCCGGAAGAGGTGCCGGTGGACTACAGCGACCAGCCCAACCTCGACATCTACCGGCTGGTCAAGTTCCGGCGCTCGAACCAGGACACGTGCTTGAACCAGCGACCGATCGTGGCCGAGGGCCAGAAGGTCAAGAAGGGCCAGGTGATCGCAGACGGCCCCGCGACCCGCGACGGCGAGCTGGCGCTGGGGCGCAACGTGCTGTCGGCCTTCATGCCGTGGGGCGGCTACAACTTCGAGGACGCGATCCTCGTGAGCGAACGGCTCATCAAGCACGACCTCTTCACCTCGATTCACATCGAGGAGTTCGAGCTGCAGGTGCGCGACACCAAGCGCGGGGTCGAGGAGATCACGCGCGAGATCCCGAACGTCTCCGAGGAGGCGGTCAAGAACCTCGACGAGGAGGGCATCGTCCGCATCGGCGCGCGCGTGCGGCAGGGTGACATCCTGGTGGGCAAGGTGACGCCCAAGGGCGAGCAGGAGCTGTCGCCCGAGGAGCGCCTGCTCAAGGCGATCTTCGGCGACAAGGCCGGCGACGTGCGCGACGCGTCGCTCAAGGCTCCGCCCGGGATGGACGGCATCGTGATCGACATCAAGGTGTTCTCGCGCCGCGAGAAGGACGAGACCACCAAGCAGCAGGAGAAGAAGAAGATCGAGAAGCTGCGCCGCGAGAGCAAGAAGGAGCGCGAGCGCATCGCCGACGTGCGCCTGGCGAGCGTGGCCGAGCTGCTGGGTGAGCTGACCGTGAACGTGCTGCGCACCGCCTCGAACAGCGAGCCGCTGGCGCGCAAGGGGCGCAAGTTCAGCCGCGAGTTCCTCCAGGAGATCGATCTGGACGACGTGGCGTGGGGCACGCCGGTCACCGAGGACGAGCGCGTGAACGAGCGGTTCTGGCAGATCATGGAGGGCGCACAGGCGGCCTTCACGCGCTGCGAAAAGGATCTCGAGAAGGAGATCGAGAAGGTGACGCGCGGCGACGAGCTCCCGCCCGGCGTGGTGAAGCTCGTCAAGGTCTACGTGGCCAAGAAGCGCAAGCTCTCGGTGGGCGACAAGATGGCGGGCCGCCACGGGAACAAGGGCGTGGTGGCGAAGATCCTGCCGGAGGAGGATCTGCCGTGCATGCCCGACGGCACCCCGGTCGAGATCGTCCTGAACCCCCTCGGCGTGCCGTCACGAATGAACATCGGTCAGGTGCTCGAGACGCATCTCGGGTGGGCCGCCCAGGCGTTGGGTTATCACTGCGCAACGCCGGTGTTCGCCGGGGCCACGGTGGACGAGATCAAGTCCGAGCTGCGGAGCGCGGGCCTGCCGGAGGACGGCAAGATCGAGCTGCGCGACGGCCGCACCGGCGAGCCGTTCGACCAGCGGATCGCGGCCGGCTACCTCTACATGCTCAAGCTCAGCCACCTCGTGGATGACAAGATTCACGCGCGCTCGACCGGCCCGTACTCGCTCGTCACCCAGCAGCCGCTGGGCGGCAAGGCGCAGTTCGGCGGCCAGCGCTTCGGCGAGATGGAGGTTTGGGCGCTCGAAGCCTACGGCGCGGCCTACACCCTGCAGGAATTGCTCACGGTGAAGAGCGACGACGTGGCCGGGCGGTCGCGCATCTACGAGGCGATCGTGAAGGGCGAGAACCCGCCCGAGCCCGGCGTGCCCGAGTCCTTCAACGTGCTGGTCAAGGAACTTCAGAGCCTGTGCCTGGAAGTGCAGTTCGAGGAAGTCTGACGGCCACGAGCGATCGGCCGCTTCCGAAGGAGAACGAGAGAATGGAAACCGAACTGCAGACGGCGATGGGTGTGACGGCAGCCCGGCTGGGGCTCTCCCGCACCGACGAGCGCGATCAGCGCCGTCGCGCGGCGTTCAATTCGATCCGCATCCGTCTGGCGTCCCCCGACGTGATCCACAGCTGGTCGCACGGCGAGGTCACGAAGCCCGAGACCATCAACTACCGCTCCTTCAAGCCCGAGAAGGACGGTCTCTTCTGCGAGAAGATCTTCGGCCCGGTCAAGGACTGGGAGTGCAATTGCGGGAAGTACAAGCGCATCCGCTACCGTGGCGTGATCTGCGATCGCTGCGGCGTGGAGGTGACGCAGGCCAAGGTGCGGCGCGAGCGGCTCGGCCACATCGAGCTGGCTGTGCCGGTGTCGCACATCTGGTTCTTCAAGGGGGTGCCGTCGCGCATCGGCCACCTGCTCAACATGAGCATCCGCGACCTCGAGCGCATCCTCTACTACGAGTCCTTCGTGGTGATCGACCCGGGCAAGACCGGGTTCAAACGACGCGAGATCATCTCCGAGGAGCAGTTCAACGAGGTCATGGACGAGCAGCCCGAGAACGGGCTCAAGGCCAAGATGGGCGCCGAGGCGATCCGCGACCTGCTCGCAGAGCTCGATCTCGAGGAGCTGTCCACCGAGCTGCGGGCGCAGGCCAAGATGGAGACCTCGGTTCAGCGCAAGAAGGAGCAGCTCAAGCGCCTGCGGATCGTCGAGGCGTTCCGCCACAGCGGCAACCGCCCGGAGTGGATGATCCTCGAGGCGGTACCTGTGCTGCCCCCCGACCTCCGGCCCCTGGTGCCGCTCGAGGGCGGGCGCTTCGCAACTTCCGATCTCAACGATCTCTACCGGCGCGTGATCAACCGCAACAACCGCCTCAAGAAGCTCATGGACATCAAGGCGCCCGAGGTCATCCTGCGCAACGAGAAGCGCATGCTGCAGGAGGCAGTGGACGCCCTGTTCGACAACGGACGCCGCAGCCGCGCAGTGCGCGGGCAGGGCAACCGGCCGCTGAAGTCGCTGTCCGACATGCTCAAGGGCAAGCAGGGCCGCTTCCGCCAGAACCTGCTCGGCAAGCGCGTCGACTACTCGGGCCGCTCGGTGATCGTGGTCGGCCCCGAGCTCAAGCTGAACCAGTGCGGGCTCCCCAAGAACATGGCGCTCGAGCTGTTCAAGCCGTTCATCATCCGCAAGCTCGAGGACCGCGGCTACGTGCAGACGGTGAAGAGCGCGAAGCGGCTGGTCGAGCGCGAGAAGCCCGAGGTGTGGGACATCCTGGGCGAGATCATCGAGAACCACCCCGTGCTCCTGAACCGCGCGCCGACGCTGCACCGCCTCGGCATCCAGGGCTTCGAGCCGGTGCTGGTCGAGGGCAAGGCGATCCGCATCCACCCGCTGGTGTGCCAGGCGTTCAACGCCGACTTCGACGGCGACCAGATGGCGGTGCACGTGCCGCTCTCGTTCGAGGCGCAGATCGAGACCAGTCTGCTCATGCTCTCGACCCACAACATCCTGTCGCCCGCGAACGGCCGGCCGCTCGCCACGCCCAACCAGGACATCGTCCTCGGCTGCCACTACCTGACCAAGCCGCGCGGCGAGAACCTGAACCCGCACGGCGCGGCCGCGAAAGTCGAGCCCTCGGACCCGCGGCGGCTGCGCATGTTCTACGACCCGTCCGAGGTGCGAGCCGCGTACGACAACCGCGAGGTCGACCTGCACGGCCTGATCGCGCTGCGCGCTTCGAGCGTGGCGCTGGCCCGGCCCAACCCCGGGCCCTACGTCATCACCACAGCTGGGCGGGTGCTGTTCAACGAGGTCGTCCCGCGCGAGCTCGGCTTCATCAACGAGACCATGGACAAGAAGCGGCTCGAGACGCTGGTCGGCGACAGCTACGGCCGGCTCGGTCCCGAAGTGACGTCCGATCTGCTCGACGAGCTCAAGAACCTGGGCTTTTCCTACGCCACCCAGGCGGGCTTCACGGTGGGGATCGACGACGTCCGCATCCCGCCCGAGAAGCACGAGATCATCGAGCGCGCCCAGCGGGACGTGGCGCAGATCAACGCGAACTACCGCAGCGGCGTGATCACAGAAGGCGAGCGCTACAACAAGGTGATCGACACCTGGCAGCACGTCATGACCGAGGTCGAGCAGGTGACCTTCGACGGGCTGTCGCGGGACAAGGAGGGCTTCAACCCCATCTTCATGATGGCGGACTCCGGCTCGCGCGGAAACCGCGAGCAGGTGCGCCAGCTCGCCGGCATGCGCGGCCTGATGGCCAAGCCGCAGAAGAAGGTGACGGGTGGGCTGGGCGAGATCATCGAGTCACCGGTCATCCACAACTTCAAGGAAGGGCTGACCGTGCTCGAGTACTTCATCTCCACGCACGGCGCCCGCAAGGGCCTGGCGGACACGGCGCTCAAGACCGCGGACGCGGGCTACCTGACGCGGCGGCTCGTGGACGTGGCGCAGGACGTGATCATCAACGAAGACGACTGCGGCACCATCCGCGGGCTCTCCGTGGGCGCGCTCAAGGACGGCGAGGACGTGATCGAGCCGCTCTGCGACCGGGTGCTGGGCCGCGTGGCGGCCGAGGACGTCGTCCACCCGATCTCGAGCGAGACCATCGTCGAGGCCGGCATGCTGATCGACGAGGAGATCGCGCTGCGCATCGACGAGGCGGCGAAGGCCGGGCTCGACAAGATGCGCATCCGCTCGGTGCTGACCTGCGACGCGCGCCGCGGCGTGTGTGCCAAGTGCTACGGCAGGAACCTCGCCACCGGGCGCCCGGTGGACCTGGGCGAGGCGGTGGGGGTGATCGCCGCGCAGTCGATCGGCGAGCCCGGCACGCAGCTCACGCTTCGCACGTTCCACATCGGCGGCACAGCCAGCCGGATCGTGGAGCAGTCGCGCGCCTCCGCCAAGGAGGCGGGCACCATCCACTTCGTGAGCCTGGAGTCGGTGCCCTACCGGGACGGGATCAGCGTGTGCGTCGGTCACAGCGGCGAGCTCGAGCTGCACGACGCGCAGGGCCGTTCGCGGCAGCGCTACAACGTCCCCTACGGCGCCCACCTGTTCGTGGTGGACGGTCAGGCCCTGAAGCCCGACCAGCCGCTGTTCGAATGGGACATCTACAACAAGCCGATCGTCACGGAGCGCGCGGGAACCGTGCGGTTCGCGGACGTGAAGGAGAAGATCACGGTCCGCGACGAGGTCGACGACACAACTGGCCTCAAGCTCCTGGTGATCATGGAGGACCGTAACAAGGAGCTGCAGCCGGCGATCGACATCCTGGGAGCCGCGGGCCAGAAGCTCGCGCACTATCCACTGCCGACCAGGAGTCCCGGACGCGCGACATCACGGGCGGCCTGCCGCGCGTGGCCGAGCTGTTCGAGGCGCGGCGGCCCAAGGAGTTCTCGATCGTCTCCGAGATCGACGGGCGCGTCGAGTTCGGGGGCGTCTCTCGCGGCATGCGCAAGCTGTTCGTCAAGGGCGACGACGGCGACGTGCGCGAGTACCAGATCCCGCAGGGCAAGCTGCGCTACGTGCAGGAGGGGAGTCCGGTGCGCGCAGGCGACCGCCTCACCGAGGGCCCGATCAACCCGCACGACATCCTGCGGATCAAGGGCATCGAGGAGGTGCAGGAGTACCTGGTGGACGAGATCCAGGAGGTCTACCGCCTCCAGGGCGTCCGCATCGACGACAAGCACATCGAGGTCATCGTCCGTCAGATGCTGCAGAAGGTGCGCATCGAGGATCCGGGCAACACCACGTTCCTCGAGGGCGAGCACATGGACCGCCTGTTGGTGCTCGAGGAGAACGAGCGCATGGTCAAGGAGGGCCAGCAGCCGGCCACGTTCCAGCCGCTCCTGCTCGGCATCACCAAGGCCTCGCTCTCGACCGACAGCTTCATCTCGGCGGCCTCCTTCCAGGAGACGACGCGCGTGCTGACCGAGGCCGCGATCCAGGGCAAGGTGGACTACCTGCGGGGCCTCAAGGAGAACGTCATCATCGGCCACCTGATTCCGGCCGGGACCGGTATGCCGAATTATCGCCGGCTGAAGCTGGAAGCGGAGAAGCAGGCCGCACTGGCGCTCGAGGAGCCGGAGGCATCGGAAGGGGCTAAAACCGCTTGACAGGACTTGGCCCGATGAGTAGTTTTCCCCTTCTGCGCGGTTACGGCGCATGTTGTTCCTTCGTGGATGCCGTGGCCTGCCATGCCGCGCAAGCCCGTGTTCAACAGGAGTTTGGAGGGAATCTGTGCCGACTCTGAGCCAGCTCGTCCGCTTCGGGCGGCGGCGAGTAAGGAGCAAGACCGGCGCGCCGGCGCTGCGGTCGTGTCCACAGAAGCGGGGAGTGTGCACGCGCGTGTACACCACCACGCCCAAGAAGCCGAATTCCGCGCTGCGCAAGGTCGCGCGAGTTCGGCTCACGAACGGCGTGGAGGTGACGTGCTACATCCCCGGTGAGGGACACAATCTGCAGGAGCACTCGATCGTCCTGATCCGGGGCCGCTGGACGCGAGCGGCGTGACGGGGCGCAAGAAGAGCCGGTCGAAGTACGGCACGAAGTCGAAGTAGACCATCGCGCGGGCGGCGTCCCGGGTCCGGGGTACTGGGCCCGCGTTCTGCGCGGTGCGGACGCGCGGCGGACATCTAGAGGAACGAAGGCATGCCACGCAAAGGTCAGGTCGCGCGCCGTGAGGCGGTGGGCGACCCCAAGTTCGAGAGCGTTCTCGTGACGCGGTTCGTGAGCGCGACGATGAAGCGCGGCAAGCGCTCGATCGCCGAGCGGGCGTTCTACGGCGCGATGAGCCTCGTCGAGCAGAAGACCGGGCAGGATGCCATGACGGTCCTCAAGCAGGCGATGAACAACGTGAAGCCGGCGCTCGAGGTGAAGTCGCGCCGGGTGGGGGGCGCCAACTACCAGGTTCCGGTCGAGGTCCGGCCGGAACGCCGGAACGCGCTGGCGGTGCGCTGGATCATCCTGAATGCACACACGCGCACCGAACACACGTTTGGGGAGAAGCTGGCGGCCGAGGTGATGGCGGCGTCGCGCAACGAGGGCGGCGCCGTGAAGAAGCGGGAAGACACGCACAAGATGGCGGAGGCCAACAAGGCCTTCGCCCACTATCGCTGGTAGACCCATTCCGGGTCCAAGGCCGGTCCAGCCGGCCTGGGTCCTGCTCGGAGGCGCGTGGAAGCGCCGGGCGGAGACTTGAGCGATCGGAATGGCGACAAGTTCATCACCGCGCTTTCTACGATGGAAAGGCAGGTGGTGCTACCGCAGGCGATCACAAGACCGGGGAATACTTCAGACATGTCGCGGCAGTTCGCACTGGAACGATACCGGAACATCGGGATCATGGCCCACATCGACGCCGG
>VBOS01000174.1:0-1974 GCA_005893185.1 Candidatus Eiseniibacteriota bacterium | reverse complement strand
GTCGAGCCGCAGTCCGAGACCGTGTGGCGCCAGGCCGACAAGTACAACGTCCCGCGCATCGCGTTCGTGAACAAGATGGACCGCGTGGGCGCCGACTTCGAGAACGTGGTGCGGATGATGACCGACCGGTTGGGCGCCAAGCCGGTGCCGATTCACATCCCGATGTTCGTGGGCGAGCAGTTCATGGGGATCATCGATCTCGTGGAGATGAAGGCGATCACGTACCACGAGGACGGCATGGGGACGAAGTTCGACGAGCACGAGATCCCGCGCGACCTCATGAAGAACGCGACCGCGGCACGCCACGACCTGCTCGAGTCGATCGCGGAGTACGACGAGCCCCTGCTCGACGACTACCTGCACGAGAAGCCCTACACGTCCGACGACCTCAAACGCGCGCTGCGCAGCGGCACGCTCCAGGGCGCGATCCAGCCCGTGCTGTGCGGCTCCGCCTTCAAGAACAAGGGAGTGCAGCGCCTGCTCGACGCCGTCGTGGACTTCCTGCCCTCGCCGCTGGACAAGCCGCCTGTGCAAGGACAGGAGCTGCCCACCTACACGCACGTCACGCGGCGACCCGCGGACGACGAGCCGTTCGCGGCCCTGGGGTTCAAGATCATGACCGATCCTTACGTCGGCAAGCTGACCTTCTTCCGCGTCTACTCGGGCACGGTGAAGACCGGCGACGGCGTGCTCAACTCGACGAGCGGCGCCAAGGAGCGGATCGGGCGGCTGGTCCAGATGCACGCCAACAAGCGCGAAGAGACCCATGAAGTCTACGCGGGCGACATCGCGGCCGTGATCGGGCTCAAGCGCGTGACGACCGGCACCACCCTGTGCGATCCGGAATACCCGATCCTGCTCGAGGCCATGCACTTCCCGGAGCCGGTGGTGGACGTGGCGATCGAGCCCAAGTCCAAGGCCGACGAGGACAAGCTCGCCAACGCGCTCCAGCGGCTCTCCGAGGAGGACCCGACCTTCCACGTGCGCACCGACGATGAGACCGCGCAAACCGTGATCTCGGGCATGGGCGAGCTCCACCTCGAGATCATCGTGGACCGCATGAAGCGCGAGTTCAGCGTCCAGGCGAACGTCGGCAAGCCGCAGGTGGCGTACCGGGAGACGATCACGGTTCCGGCGATGCAGCGGCACCGCTTCGTGCGGCAGACCGGCGGCCGGGGGATGTTCGCAGACGTCGAGCTGCGCGTGGATCCTCAGCCCGCGGGCAAGGGGTTCGAGTTCGAGAGCGAGGTCGTGGGCGGGACGATCCCCAAGGAATACATCCCGGCGATCGAGAAGGGGGTGGAGGAGGCCATGCGCTCGGGCGTTGTGGCCGGTTACCCCATGGTGGACGTGAGGGTCACGCTGCTCGACGGCTCCTTCCACGAGGTGGACTCCTCGGAGATGGCGTTCAAGATCGCGGGCTCGATGGCCTTCAAGGAGGCCTGCCACAAGGCCAAGCCGCGGCTGCTCGAGCCGATCTTCGACGTCGAGGTCGTTGTGCCCGAGGAGTACATGGGCGACATCATCGGCGACCTGTCGTCGCGCCGCGGCCGGATCGGCGGCATGTTCCAGCGCGGCACGGCTCGCGTGATCGCCGCCTCGGTGCCGCTGGCGGAGATGTTCGGCTATGCCACGCGCATGCGGTCCATCTCGCAGGGGCGCGCGGTGTATTCCATGCAGTTTTCGCGCTACGAGACGCTCCCGGCCGCAGTTGCCGAGGAGATCGTGGCGAAGGCGAAGAGTTCGTGATCCCGTCGGCTGCCCTGTCGGCCTGCTGAGGGTCCTGAAGGAGGGAGGACATGGCGAAGCAGAAGTTCGAGCGCACGAAGCCGCACGTGAACGTGGGGACGATCGGGCACGTGGACCACGGGAAGACGACGCTGACGGCTGCGATCACGATGGTGCTGGCGCAGAAGAACCCGAAGATCCAGGTGCGGGACTACGGCTCGATCGACAACGCGCCGGAGGAGCGGG
>VBOS01000017.1 GCA_005893185.1 Candidatus Eiseniibacteriota bacterium | reverse complement strand
ATTGCTCACAACATGGCCGGCAGCGATCGGCGACGCCGCTGCGCGTTCCCGGTTCTCGGTGCCCCTGATGACGGCGGGCGCCGGGTTGTGTGGGGTCGAGCATCGCTACTTCCCCGGCAGCGACTGGCTCGAAAAGAAATTCCTCGCCGCTCGCAAGCGCGCGAAATCGCAGTCCCCGCAGTCCTGAGCGCCTGGCGCTCGATGGAGGCGTTGCTCGGAAGGCGTGGACCCGCGTTCCCTGGATCGACTTGAATTCGGACGTGTGACCGCGGCGATCGCCGCGCACGCGGAGTGCCCGCGCGCGGCGGCCGGGCTGGCGGGCTGGCGGCCGCTCGCGGATCGCGAGGAGCGGCGCCGGGAGAACGCACTGCTTGCGGAGGCGATCCGGAGGAACGGCGAGCCCGGGCCCTGGTGCTTCACGGGGCGGGGCGAGCTGATGCTGCGCCTGGATCCGGAGACGGGGGAGGGGCTCGATGGCCCGGGATTGCTGGAGGTGCTGAGCTGGCTCGAAGCGGCGCACGCGACGCGTGAGGCGTGGCGCGAGGCCGAGAGCGAGTCGCGCGCGCCGGGGACCGTGAGCGGCGCCGCGGCGGGTGCGACCCCCGGCGCTTTCGCGCGCTGCCCGGGGCTCGCGGCGCGCGCGGGCGCGTTGCCGCGGCTCGACGGATTGCGCACGCGTCTCGGGAAGTCGCTCGAGCCCGACGGGCGTCCGAGCGACGCGGCATCCCCGGCGCTGGCGCGCGCTCGCAGGGCGCTGGCCGAGGGCGAGCGCGATCTGGAGCGCAAGCTCGAGCGCTGGGCGCGCGGCTTCGGCGAAGGGAGCTACGTCACGCGCCATGCCGAGCGCTTCGTCGCGCTTGTGCCGGCCGCGGGCTTCCCGCGGCGGCGCGGCATCGTGCACGACGTCTCGGGGAGCGGGCAGTCGCTGTTCGTCGAGCCGCTCGAGGCGTGCGAGGAGAACAACCGGCTGATGGAGCTGCGCGCAGAGGCTGCCGCGGAGGAACGCCGCGTGCTGCGCGAGCTGGCGGAGGCTGTGCGGGCGGAGACCGCGGGGCTCGCAGCCACCGAGGAGGTGCTCGTCCATCTCGACACGCTGCGCGCGCGCGCCCGCTGGGCGGGCGAGATCGGAGGCGTTGCGCTCGACCCCGGTGCAGCTCGGCTCAGGCTCGATGGCGCGCGGCATCCGCTGCTGGCCCAGGGCGAGCGCCGGAGCGCTGTGGTGCCGCTCGACATCACGCTCGGGCCCGACGAGCGGCTGCTGGTGGTGAGCGGCCCCAACATGGGGGGCAAGACCGTGCTCCTCAAGACCGTGGGGCTGTGCGTTGTGCTCGGGCACGCGGCGCTGCCGGTTCCAGCGCGTGAGGGAAGCGAGCTGCCTGAGATCTCGTGCGTGGTCGCCGATCTCGGCGACGAGCAGTCCGTGGACCAGGGGCTCTCGACCTTCGCGGCGCATCTGCGCTCGCTCGCCGAGATGGCGGACAAGGCGTCGCCGACGAGCCTGCTGCTATGCGACGAGCTCGGGGCTGGCACCGACCCCGATGAGGGCGCATCGCTGGGCCGCGCGCTGATCGAGCACTTCGCCGCGCGGCTCGCGTGGGGCGTGATCACAACGCACCTCGGTACGCTGAAGCGGGCGCCCGCCGAAGTGCCGGGCGTGTGCGGAGGCTCGCTCGAGTTCGATCACGCGACGCTCACGCCGCGCTACCGCTTCCTGCCGGGGGTGCCGGGGGCGAGCCACGCGCTCGAGGTCGCGGAGCGGCTCGAGTTCCCGCCTGCGCTGCTCGAGCGCGCGCGGCACCTTACGCCGGAGTCCACGCGCGAGGTCGAGCGCCTGATCGCGTCGCTCCACGGGGCGCGGCGCCGGATGGACGAAGAGACCGCCCGGCTCGAGGCCGCACGCGCAGCGGCCGACGCGGCCGCCGAGACGAACCGCGCCGCAGCCGCTGCCACGCGCGATGAGCTGAAGGATTTGAGGCGCCGGCTCACGAGCGAGAGCGACGCGCTGCTCGCCCGCGCCCGCGAGCTGTGGCAGACGGTGCAACGCGAGTCGCGCCGCGAGGAGAAGCGGCGCATGGGAGCAGGCGAGCTGCGCGCCGGGATCGAGGCGGTGGAAGCCGAATCGGAAGCTTTGCGACGGGCGGCGGCCGCCGCAGCCGGCGAGAGCGCGGGCGCCTTAGCCGAGCGCCCGATCGAAGCGGGCACGCTCGCAGTCGGGCAGCGCGTGCGGGTCGCGGATCTTGGCATCGAGGCCGAGGTTGCAACTCTGCCGGACGCCGAGGGCAAGCTCACGCTCCGGCGCGGGAGCTGGAACATCCAAAGCCACGTGAGCCGGCTCGCAGCCGGAGGAGGCGCCGTCGCTCGAGGTCGACCTGCGGGGCAAGGAGATGGACGACGCGCTGCGCGCGCTCGACCAGGAGATGGACCGGGCGCTCATGCACGGGCTGACCGAGTTGCGCATCATTCACGGCGTGGGCCGCGGCGTCTTGCGGGCCGCGGTCGAGCGCCACTTGACCGGTCACCCGCAGGTGGCTTCGCAGCGCCTGGGAGCGGCGGGGGAAGGCGGGCGCGGCGTGACGATCGTGAGGCTCCGATGAGCGGGGCGATGGCGCGCGGCGCCGTGTCCGGCGCGCGTGCGGGCGCGCGCGGCGCGGACGACTGGGTCGAGCGCGTGCGCGCTGCGAGCGACATCGTGGAGGTCGTGCGCCAGACGATATCGCTCAAGCGCGTGGGGCGGAACTGGACCGGGCTCTGCCCGTTCCACAAGGAGAAGACTCCTTCGTTTTCGGTGCACGCCGAGCGCCAGTTCTATCACTGCTTCAGCTGCAAGGCCGGCGGAGACGTCTTCAAGTTCGTGCAGGAGACCGAGAAGGTGGGCTTCCTAGATGCGGTCGAGCTGCTGAGCCGCCGCGCGGGAATTCCGGTGCCCGACGTGCGCGGCGGCGGCACCGCCGAGCGCGGGATCAAGGCGCGGCTGCTCGAAGCGCTCGAGGCGGCTGCGACCGCCTACGAGCAGTGGCTGGGCGATCCGTCAACGGGCGCCGCAGCTCGCGCGTACCTCGAGCGTCGCGGGCTCACGCGCGACACGGTTCGCGCCTTCCGGCTGGGGCTGGCGCCGGCGGGCTGGGAGAACCTGACGCAGCGCATGCGCGAGCGAGTGCCGAGCGAGATCCTGGTGCAGGCGGGGCTCGCGGCTCCCCGAAGCGGCGACGAGGCTAGGGCCCCGCGGGGCGGACTCTACGACCGCTTTCGCAACCGGCTCATGGTGCCGCTCGTGGCGCCGGGCGGCGCCGTGATCGGCTTCGGCGCGCGCGGGCTCTTAGACGAGGACCAGCCCAAGTACCTCA
>VBOS01000170.1 GCA_005893185.1 Candidatus Eiseniibacteriota bacterium | reverse complement strand
ATCGAGGAGCGATCCTGTTCGACGATTGGGACCGGCTCCACACGTACTACTACGTGGCCCTCGTCGAAGGGATCCGGCCCGACCTGGAATTCATGGAGTTGTGGGACTTCGGCTCAGCCGAGGCCTATCGGCCCTTGTTCTTCTTCCTGGACACCCGTGTGGCGCGGCAGCCCGTGTACTTGAACCAGCGGCTGGCCGCGTACGGCGGATTGCTGTCCACCCTGAAGGCTCACTATCG
>VBOS01000169.1 GCA_005893185.1 Candidatus Eiseniibacteriota bacterium | reverse complement strand
CGCGCAGCCGGGAGACGGCGGCGATCGTTCATGGCGGCGTCGGGATCGACAGCCTCGCGGATCTCGACGAACGGAACTTCGGGAGATTCCAGGGCTTCGTGGTGGGCAGCGACTCGGCGATGACCGCGGAATACCAGCGCCGCATCAACGCGCTCGGCGACAGCCTCGACGGCGGGGAGTCGCTCGAACGGCACCTGGCGCGGGTGAGCCGCGCGCTCGCCGGGATCCGGCGTCAGCATCCGTGGGGCACCATCCTCATCGTCGGCCACGGGCTCACGAACCAGATGATCTTGAAGGAGCTGCTCGGGCTGACTTGGGAGCAGGCCAACGGGATCACTCAAGCCAACGATGAGCTCTACATGATCGAGATCGCAGCCGGCTCCAGGCCGCTACTCTGGAAGTGGATCGGTCCGGAGAACCTCAGTGACCTGTGAGGCCAGAGCGGGCGTCACGGGCACGGAGCACAAAACGGAACGACCACCCCCGGACCGGAGGTGGTCGCCCTTGACACGGAGTCAACTCACGTCATCGGTAGAGGATCTTCAAACTGCCCCACGTGGAGCCGCGAACCGGAACCGGCAGATCCGGCACGCTGTGCGTCGAGCACAGCGAGCCCGTGTAGTTCGAGCCGCCGCCGCCGGTGGCGCCGCCCACGACAAAGGGCTTGAAGTTCTCCGGCGTGCCGGCATGGTCGGAGTTCATGTACGGCAAATAGGCGTTGCTGTCGCTCGCCTTCACGCCGAGGGTGTTGTAGCTCGTCGAGAAGCTCGAGTAAGCGGCCGCGCTCCATGTCCACTGGATCGAGGCGCCGGGCTTGCTCGCGAAGAAGCTCGCCGTCCAGGCCACAGGGTGGACACTGCCGGGGAGCCCTCCGGGACAGGGGACGGGCCAGGCGATCGCCGCGTAGAACTGATTGCCGGAAGCCGCGAGCGGGACGGTCGTGCTCCACGTGTTCGCTCCCGTAAAGGTCGTCGTGGCGGTTGTCGCCGATGCGTCGAACGTCGTCGCGCCATCGGGCACCTGCAGATCGTAGTTCACGCTGTTGGCCGTGAACGTGATGTGCTGGTTCTGAGTGTAGATGGTGATTGGCGCGAGCGCCGGCGTGCTGAGCTTTCCGACCGCGATGAACCAGATGTAGTCGGGGCAGGGGACTGCCGTGCCGTTGAAGTTGCAGTCGGTCTCGGTTTCGGTCGTTACGATCGTATCCGTGCCGAGGTAGATGAGAGGGTCGTCGGCCCCACCGATCCGCGGCTGTCCAACGAGCGCGGCGGCAAGGGCGAGGAGCAGGAACAGCGGTCGCGGAGAAGGCATGCGTGATCCTCCATGAGAGATGAAGTGAAAGCGCGCCCTCAGGAGGGGGGATCAGAGGGCTAGGCCCCTACAATCGTGCATCCTAGCACAGGCGGCGGCCAGGCCGCGACTCTAGAAGTGGATCGGTCCTGAGAACCTCAGTGACCTGTGAGGCCAGAGCGGGCCTCCTCGGAACGCGATTTGTCCGTGCCGCGAGCCGGGGAAATGGGGGGAGGGTGGCGGGTAAGAATGCAGACGCGCATGACGAGAGCCGTCATGCGCGTCATTTCGCGGCGTAGCTTGAACGGTCCCATGCCGTGGACCTGCACGATCGTCTCGCCCGTCGTCCACGCATAGTGCTGCATGTGAGGCCCGATGAAGCCGAACGCGCCGGTGGGCATCTCCATGCCTTTCGCTTCGTCGAAGGTCGCTCCGGTACCGAGATGGAACGTGCCCGAGATGACGGTCACGTTCTCGGTCGTGGGATGCCAGTGCGGCATGATCTTGTAGCCGTCCGGCATCTTGAGGCGGACCACATACGGAGCCTGCGCCGCGGGGTTGCCCTCGAGCACGGCCATCTCGGCGCCGGCCTGGAACACGGGTGGCGCGGGCCCCCATTTCATGTCCGCCGGGGTCGAAAGCCCATGAGCGGGCTCCTTCGTGGCCGGGTGAGCCGTCGTCGTGGCCGTCGAAGCCAACGCGCTCCCTGCGACCGCGATCAAAGCCGTTGCGAAGAAAAGTCTCTTCACGCGAATCTCCCTTCCTGGTTGTTGTGGACGGATTGGAGTGAACGGACCCGAGGGCGCGCAGCATAGCCGGTCCCAAGCGGAAGCGCCATGCCCGAGCGGGCAGCCCGGAATCGAGGATCGATGTCTTCGCGGCGTCGATCCCTGGCCCCATGTGCCGCCGTGCCCCGAGACGGCATCCACTCGACTTCCGGCCGCTCCCCGTGTTCAATGGTGCAGCCCGCGCACTGCGGGCCATCGAGGTCGTGAGCCATCTCCAGAGACATCCGCCGAGGACCCCATGAGCACGCCGCGCACGATGTTTCCCCGCGCCCGGATCCCCTACGGCACGTGGGGCAGCAGCTACTTTCCCGCCTGGCAGTCGAGCGGGCTCGCCGAGGTCAACATCGGTCAGTTCGCAGGCGAGTCCATGGCCCGCATCATGGGGCTGCGCGATGTGCCCAAGCACGAGATCGAGTACCTGGTGCTGGGCTCCACGATCCCGTGGCACTGGAAGTTCTGGACTGCGCCGCTGGTGGCGAGCTGCATGGGCCATCGCATTCCGGGCTACCACGTCGAGCAGGCGTGCGCGACCGGGTTGCAGGCGGTTCTGCTGGGAGCGGCCGAGGTCGAGTCGGGCGCCAAGGATGTGGTGGGCGTGCTGACCTTCGACCGCACCAGCGACTCGCCGGTAGGGGTGTTCCCCGAGCGGCGCGCGCACCAGCGCACGCACGCGATCGCCGACGTGTGGGACAACTTCGGATTCGACCCGGCGACCGGCAACGCGATGATCACCGCTGCCGGATCACGGCGCGCAAATACAACGTGGAGCGCCGCGAGGTGGACGACGTCGCGTTCCTGCGCCACCAGCAGTATTTCGAGGCCAAGGACTCCGGGTTCCTCGGTCGCGCCCTGGTGCCGCTCGACCTCCTGACCGTGGCGGGTCGCCCGCTCTCGCGGATCGACTCGGACGCCGGGGTGCGGCATGTGACGCTGGGCGCGCTGCGCGCCCAGCGCGAGCTGGACACGTGCGTGACGAGCGGCACGCAGACCCACGCGTCGGACGGCATGGCCACGCTGCTCGTCACGACCCGCGAGCGGGCGCGCGAGCTGTCGCGGCGCCCGGAGGTGGACATCCGCTTCGTCGGCAAGGTCGATGTGCGCGCCCAGCCGAGCCTGATGCCCGAGGCGCCGGCCTTCGCGGTTCAGGCGCTGCTCGAGCGTCTCGACCTCACCATGGACGATGTGGCTGTCGCCAAGAACCACAACCCGTTCGCCGTGAACGATGTGGTGTTCTCGCGCGTCACCGGCTACGACTGGCGAAAGCTCAACAAGACCGGCTGCTCGCTGGTGTGGGGCCACCCTCAGGGGCCGACCCTCACGCGGGTGCTGATCGAAGCGCTGGAGGAGGCGGTGGATCTGGGCGGCGGCTACGTGCTCGTCTTCGGCTGCGCGGCGGGCGACGTGGGGATCGCGGCGCTGTTCGAGGTCGCAGACGGAGGCGCGCGATGAGCGGGGCGACGAAGAAAGGCGCGGGGGCGGAGGGCCGAGGCACGCCGGGAGGCGCGGCCGCCGCGGTCCGGGGCGCGGGCGCCACGACCGTCGCAGCGGCCGCGGCCACGCTGCGCCAGCCCACGCTCGATACGCTGGGCCTGGGAGGCGTGCTCGGCATCTTCCGCCGGGGCGCGCTGCCGGTCGACAGGGACGCTCTCGTCGAGCGCGTGTTCGGGCCGAAGGCCGATCGCGGCTCGCTCGTCATCTCGGGCGCCTCCGGCATCGTCGGCGCGGGCAAGACCATGCAGCTCGGCTCTCGGCTCGAGCCGTTCGGCGTGCGCGTCGTGGCGCTCGACTTCCCGGGCGCTCCGGACGGCATCGGTCGCCAATGGCCGGGCCTGGCGCAGGCGTTCGGTCGGGAGGGGGCGGCGCGCATCATGGGGAATGTCGTGCGCCTCACATACGACGGGCGTCGGCTGCCCGAGGAGCTGAAGGCGCTCAAGCCGCGCTTCCTGCTCGAGGCCATTCCCGAGGTCCTCGAGGTCAAGCGCGCGCACTACAAGCTGTTCCGCGAGACGTTTCCCGGAATCGAGATCCGCTCCGTCACATCGGGCTTCCCGAGCAAGGAGCTGGGCGTGGGGATCGCCCACCCCGCGTTCCCGCACGAGATCAACAAGGTGTGGGAGGTGGTCGAGGCCGGGCCCTCGGCGGCGACGCAGCTCCTGTGGGCGCTCGGGCTGATCCCGATCCCGGTGAGCGACGACTGGTCGTTCGTGCTCGACGTTCTGTTCTGCGGCGTGACGCTCGCCGGGCTGCGCGTCCACCGCGCGACCAACCTGCCGTTCTGGAAGGCCGACAAGCTGATCCGCCGGCTGCTCGGCCCCAACCCGTTCCGCGCCCACGACGCGATCGGC
This sequence comes from Candidatus Eiseniibacteriota bacterium, assembly GCA_005893185.1. Classification (GTDB taxonomy): domain Bacteria; phylum Eisenbacteria; class RBG-16-71-46; order RBG-16-71-46; family RBG-16-71-46; genus WS-2. The sequence continues at coordinate 2,593 of VBOS01000169.1, read as the reverse complement.
GCCAAGGGCGCGGACTTCCTGACCTGGTCGTGCCTCCACCACCTGAGCGCGCGCTACGGCGAGCTGTTCACGCCCACGCCTGAGCTGATCGAGCGCAAGGACACCGGGCAGCCCTGGTACCCGCCCGACCACTTCCGCCCGCTGGTGGACTGGTCGCTCACGCCGGCCGAGCACGAGGAGTTCCGCGTGCGCGTCATGGGGCCGGTGTTCCAGATGACGAGCCTCATGCTCCACGAGCGCCGCGCGCACCTTTCGCATCTCAACGCGATCGGCGAGTTGTGCGCGCAGTTCCGGCGCGGCGTGCTGGCCGTCATGCGCGAGCTGGGGCCCAAGGCCGTGCGCGAGACGGTCGAGGCCTATCACCGGCTGCATCCGGCAGCGGCTGCGAGCGCCTGGCACCCCGATGCGCTCGAGCGCATGGACGCCCCCGAGTGGCAGCAGCTCTACGTGAACGCCGAGCACGACGGCGAGGTCGGCGTCGTCACCCTTTCACGTGAGAGCTGGAGCTGGGACGTGGATCGCGAGATGAACCGCGCGCTCGACTGGCTCCTCGCCGCCGGCATCCGGCGCGTCATCGTGAGCGGGGACTTTCATCTCTCGACCCAGATGGTCGGGGCCGACACCGCCGATTTCTTCGGCGCGCTGGAGAAGCTCGAAGCGGGGCTCGCGATCACGAACGGCTGGTCCAGGACCGCCCGCCGCCTGTGGAGCGACTTCGAGGTTTCGGTCGGCTTCGTGGGCGGCAAGCGCTGCATGGGCGGCATGCTCGAGACCCTCATGCACTGTCATTTCCTGGTCGCAGTGGACGACGCGCGTCTAGGCTGGCCCGAGGTGACACTGCCGGTCGTCCCCGGCATGGAGGGCTGCCATTGGCCGTTCCGGCGCGCGCCGCGCGATGCGTGGCCGAGGCTGCTCCACCTGCTGCTCTCGGGTGTCCCGGTGCATGCGACCGAGGCGGTGGGCTGGCTCGTGGACTCGGCTGCGCCGATGAGCGATGCGCTGAAGGCGGCGTGGGGCCTCGCGACCGGCGCGCATGGGCCTCCCAAGCGCGGGCTCGAGAGCGGGGCGCTCGCAGCAGTGCCCGCGGATGTCGCCGGGCTCGCGCCGGCCGATGGCCCCGGGATCGAGGCGGGTCGCGCCGCGATCGCGCTCTGCGTGGCGCAGTCGTGCGCCGTGCCGGTCGCCGACGCCTTGGCGCTCCAGGCGCGGCTCGCGGCGGAGTTCCTGAACTCCAAGGCGTGCCGCGACGGCCGCGTCGGCGCCGAGTACGCGCGGACGACGGCGGTATAGCGAGGGCGCCTGCGGCGGAGAACCGCGTGGGAGCCGCCCAGGTGGCCGAATTGAACATCGATCGCATGCGGCTGCTCGCACGCTGCGCCGTCCTGGCGCTCGCGCTGACGATCTGGTTCTCCCCGACGCCCGCAGGGTTGGTCCCCGCAGCTTGGCGCCTCTTCGCTCTCTTCGTCGCAACGATCGCGTCGGTGTTGCTCGGCGCCCTTCCTATCCTGACCGCCTCCGTCCTCGCGCTCGCAGCGGCCGTGCTCACAGGCACGCTCGCTCCGGCCAAGGCATACGCCGGCTGGTGAAGTGCGGCCTGGGAGAGCGCCTCGGCCACCACGTGGTCAGCGTCTTCGGCCGCTCGACGCTCGGTCTGGGCTACAGCATCTTCCTGGTGGACGGCGTGATCGCGCCCGCCTTCCCCAGCAACACCGCCCGCTCCGGGGTGCTCTACCCGCTCATCCTGTCCGTGGCCCAGGCCTCGGGAGCACGGGCGGGCGAGACGAGCCGCCGGCGGCTCGGCAGCTTCCTCATGTTCTCGGGGATGGCGAGCCTGACGGTCTCCTCGACGCTCTGGTACACGGCCATGGCCGCGAACCCCCTGGGGGCCGAGATCGCCCGCAGCCACGGCGTGAAGGTCGACTTTGGCTCGTGGTTCGTCGCAGCTTCGCTCCCCACGCTGGCCGCGATGGCGGTTCTGCCGCTCGTCCTCTACAAGGTCATATCGCCCGAGGTCCGCGCGACGCCCGAAGCGCCCCGGGCGGCGCGAAAGGCCCTCGCGGCGCTGGGGCCGCTTCGTGCGCACGAGAAGATCGTGGCGGCAACGTTCTCGGGGATGGTGATCCTGTGGGCTTCAGCCTCGATGCTGCACGTCGACATGACCGCCGTCGCCGTCCTCGGCCTCGGCATCGTGCTCGTGACCGGCGTCCTGACTCCGGACGACTTCGCGGAGCAGGGGGACGTCCTCGCGACGTTCATCTGGTTCGCCGTCCTCTTCACGCTCAGCAGCCAGCTCAACGAGCTGGGCTTCATGAGCTACGTCGGTGGACGGCTGGCCGAGGCCTTGGGCGGCGTGTCTCCGGCGGTCGCGGGGATCGCCCTCGTGATCGCGTACGTGCTTCTCCACTACCTCTTCGCGAGCCAGACCGCCCACCTGCTCGCGCTCTTCGGCGTCTTCCTCGAAGTGGGCGTGAGGCTGGGTGTTCCCGCGGCGCCACTGGCCTTCATGCTCCTGTTCGCGACGAATTTCTTCGCGGCGAACACGCCGCAGGGGTCGAGCGCGAACCTGCTGTTCGCGGGGAGCGGCCATCTTTCC
>VBOS01000168.1 GCA_005893185.1 Candidatus Eiseniibacteriota bacterium | reverse complement strand
GGATCGACTTCAGCTCGGCGGCGGTGAAGCGCGGCAGCGTCCTCCACATGACGAGGATCTTCGTCATCGCCGCCTCGTAGTGATCGGGCTGGGGCGACAGCCGGGTCCACCCCTCGCGCATCCCGGCGCCGAACGCCGCGAACGTGGCGGTGTCGTTCCATGCGACGTCCGCCGGATTCAACCCGGAGGGCGAGAAATTCGCGCCGAACGTGACCAGTCGCCGCAAGCGATCCGGATGGTGAATCGCGAGGTCCAGGCCGGTGTCGCCCCCGTCGCTCCAGCCCATCACGTCGAAGCGCTTCACGCCCAGCAGGTTCATGAGCGCGATCAGAAAATGCTTCTCGAAGGCGGGCACCTGGCGACCGAACTGCTCTCCGCTCCCGCCGCCGCCGTGCAGCAGCACCAGCACCGGCCCCTCGCCCCTCACGACGTAGTACATGCGAATGCCGTTCATGTTGGCGTAGCGGCCGTGCGGAGTATTGGGGGCAGCCGTGGCAACCTCGGGCGATGCGCACGCGAGCGCCGCCGCCATCGCGATCGCCAGCGCCTGCGCGAGCGCCGCGAGCGGCCTCCACGCGCGCCCTTCGATCCCGATCATGAATCCTCCGCGTTCGGACTTCGCCGGGCCTGGATCAAGCAGCCTCCACGCCGCCTCCGTCCCGTTGGCCACTCTCGGCGGAGGTTACGTCGGGCGCGGTTCCGGCGAGACTCAATCGGCCAACGGTTGATCCTTTGCGCCCATGATCAGGAGCCATAGCGGCATCGCCAGCTCCAGGGCCCGCAGCGGCGACGCGAATTTGCCCACCACGGGCCCGAGAGCCGGCATGAGCAGCCAGGCGAAGCACTCGGCCAGGTAGGCAAATCCAGCAATGAACAACAGTACGCCGAGGAATCGCGGCAAGAAACCGGACCTGAAGATCAGCACCCCCAGGGGGAACAGCCACAGCCCCCAGAAGATCTCCGCGACCAGGATGCCGTTGTCGTAGGAGTCCAGGGACGTCATCATCTGCGCGTTGCGCTGCGCTTCGCTGAAGGCCGCCGCGGGGCCGGTGCCGTCCAGGAGCTTCGGGATGGCGAGGTGATGGACTTCGGCGAGAAACGTGATGGGGACCGAGACCACGAGCAATATCGCCATGAGCGCGGCCAGCGTTTTGTCCACGCCCTTCAACAGGCGGTAGAGCATGAGCGCCACGAGGATGAAGAGGGCCTGGGCGATGAGGTTGGCCACGATGCCGCTGCGGAAAAAGGTCTCCGATCCCAGGATGTTGTGGGCCGTGGCCGCGGCGTTGCCGTCCACGATGAGGGCCGACGGCACGTACACCAGACCATAGAAGCCGGGAATCGAAAGCAGCACGTACAGCAAACCTACGAGTCTTGCGAGCTTTTTGGTCGAGGTCATGGCGCGCGTCCTCTCCTCCTGGGCCATGCTCCCCTGCGTCATGTCACGCGCCCGATCGCTCCGTGCAACGGCCAGCGCACCAGACGCTCCTTCTGCTGCGGCCCCCAGGCCCGCGTGAGATCGTCGCGGACCATCTCGACCGCATCGGTCCCGCGGCTGCGCGCCCACGACTGGCTCGCGGACCACGAGCGCATGTATGCGAGGAGATCGGGGAGCCGCATCCGGGCTTCGGCGTGCAACTCCGGCCACGGCAGACGCTCGAACGGAAAGTCGAGGTTTCGATAGGCTTCGCGATTGAGCGCAAATCCCGGAGCCCAGAAGGCACCGAGGACGTCGGTGGCGAGGCGCATCACGATGGCGTCGACCGCGGGCTCGATCTCCGAACGGTAGTAGGACCACACGGCGACGATCGCGCCCGGGCGCGCCACCCGCCGGACCTCCGCGTAGAACCGCGGGCGGTCGAACCAGTGGAGCGCAGCGGAAACGGTGACGAGGTCGGCGCACTGGTCGCGCACCGGTGCGCGCTCCGCCGTCGCCACGACGCGCTGCACTCCTCCGCCGATTGCCGCGTGAGAGAGCTGGCGCAGGCTCGAGTCGGTGGCGACGACGCCCGCGAAACGGAGGGCCAGGCTTCGCGACGTCTGCCCGCTTCCGGCGCCGCAGTCCCACGCGAGCTCGCGCCGGGCCACCCGCCGGGCGAGAAGGTCAAAGAGCTCCTTCGGGTAGGCCGGCCGGGTGCGCGCGTACTCCTCTGCGCGATCGCCAAAGAGATCGTGATCGGTCATGCCGATAACTCGACCCATGATATACAAGAGGGACTACGGCCCGAATGGCCTGCGGCGCGGGCACGCGCTACATGGGCAGGAAATACAGCCGTACCGATCTGAGCCGCTCGCCCTCGCTCGCTCGGATACGCACCGCCCCTACTTCGCGAGCTCGTAGAGGTACTGGACGAACGACATCGCAGCTCCGTCGAACCCCTGCACGCTCGGGTTCGCCGACTCGATCACGTAGTACTCGTCCGGCGCGTGGGCGCCGCTCCCGTGGCCGAGGCCGAAGTGGCCGGAGGCGAGCTTCAGCGGCTCGCCCGTGAAAACGTAGCCCGGGTACGAGCCGGCGTTCCGCGGCCACAGCACGGGGTCGATGCCGGCGCGCTTCAGAACCGCGACCTGCGCCTGGATGAGCCGCGCCGACGCAGCTGTGCTCGTCGGATCGTAGCCGCCCGTCACGTTGACCTCGAGATCGCCGAAGCCGTGCGACGCGAGATGCGCCTTCAAGGCGGCGACCGCGTCGTCCTTGCGCATGTCGGGCACGAGCCGCAGGTCGAGTTTGGCCGCCGCGCGGTGCGGCAGGATCGTCTTGCCCCCCGGACCGGTGTAGCCGCCGACCAGCCCTTCGATGTTCACGGTCAGCTGCGACTCGAGACGCTCGTTCGCCTGAGCCCACGGCAGGTCGTCGATCCAGTGCTGGACCGAGAGCTGCTTCTTCGTCCGCTCCTCGCTCCGCCGCCGCGAGGCTTCGGCGATCATCGCGCGCTCCTCGTCGGAGAGCGCGCGCGGCTTCGGATAGTTGTCGATGGTGATCGTGTTGCCGTCCGCCGAGACCAGCGTGCCGAGCGCCGTGATCAGGTGCCACGCCGGGCTGTCCACCATCGCCTTGAGCGAGGAGTGGATGTCCTTCGAAGGCCCCCTACCCCACTTCTCACCGCTCGAGACGAGCTCGAGCTCGACCACTCCCTTCGCGCCGAGGCTCACCGTCACGATGCCATCGGGGTCCTGCGAGGCCGAGGGCATGAAGACGCCGACGCAGCGCCGCAGGGCTTCGTCGACTTCCGGACGGTGGACGATCTGCCCGATGTGGGGCGACCCGATCTCCTCTTCCCCTTCGGCGACGAGCACGAGATTCACCGGCAGCTTGCGCTTGGCGCCGCGAATGGCGTGCAGCGCTGCGAGGAAGGCCGCTTCGGGTCCCTTCTGGTTGACCGCGCCTCGTCCGACGATCACCTTGCCGAAGCCCGGCTTGTCGACGAGACGGGCCTCGAGCGGCGGTGACGTCCACTCGGCGGGATCGAACTGCTTGACGTCGTACATGAAGTAGAGGCCGACCGTCTTCTTGGCGCCGGCATCGAGCGTCGCGAAGACGCCGGGCTTGCCGTCCGTCGGAACGGTCGTCACCTTCTGGAAGCCGGCTTCGCGCGCCAACTGCGCCATGCGCTCGGCTCCTTCGGCCGAGTTCAGGCTCTCGGCGGCGATCGAAGGGAGCGCGATCCAGTCCTGGAGCCGCTTCAGTGCCTCGTCGTGCCGCGCCGCGATCTCACGGCGAACGTCGGCGAAGTCGTCGGCCGCGCGAGCGGGATGGGTTTCGCCGATCGCGACGGCCGTCGCCAGGACGAGGAGGTTCAAGACGGTTCTCATGCGGCTGTCGTGTCGGGCCATGGATTTCTCCTTGCTCGATGCCATCGTTTTGTTCCTTGTCCTCTAGAGCCACCGTGAAGCCGTCGGCCGACGCGAGGATGTCGGCGAGGTGGGCCGGGGCGCTCGCGCTCTCGATCTTGGCAAAGACGAGGGGGGGCATTCGCCCAGTATATCAGCCGGCCGTCGGGTCGCTTCTTGGCGAGCGCCTGCGCGCGATTCCCTTGTCTTTCGCGATTCCCGCGCCATACTCGCGCGGGACGCGCGGAGCCGTGACCTCCCGACGCCGGCGTGCCGTGCAACCCGAACGGGCCTGCGGCCGTATTCCGACCAACCCTGTGGAGGAGTCCGCCATGCGTGCCTTGGTACGGGTCATGCCCGCCGCGCTGCTCGCCCTCGGTCTCCCGGGCCTCGCGCGCGCCGACGAATGGAAGCACGAGTACTCGCTCACCGCCCGGCCGACAGTCGTGCTGCGGGCGAGCGACGCGCGCATCCACGTGGAACTCTGGGATCAGAGTCGGGTCGCCGTGCGGGTCGTCACCACCGACTGGCGGATTCGCCCCGGCGAGGTGCAGGTGGAGGACCGGTCTACGGGGAACCACGTCGAGATCGTGGTGCACGAGCCGGCGCTCCACTTCTTGTTCGGCCTCGACCACCGCAGCATCTTGCTCGAGGCAACGGTGCCGCGGGGTACCGACCTCGACGCGCAGACCAGCGACGGGGGGATCGAGATCCCGGCCCTCGAGGGCTCGATTCGCGCCAGGACCTCCGACGGCAGCATCGCAGTGGATCGAGCGAAGGGCGCGCTCATGCTCTCGACCAGCGACGGGAGGATCGTGGCACACCGCCTGGACGGCATGCTCGAGGCGCGCGCTTCCGACGGCTCGCTCATGATCGACGGCCGCTTCGATGCGCTGCGCCTTGCGACCAGCGACGGTCACATCCAGGCCGACATCGCCCCGGGCTCGAGAGTGGGAAGCGGCTGGTCGCTGTCGACCAGCGACGGCTCCATCGATCTACGGCTTCCGACCGATCTGGCCGCCGACGTCGAGGCCCGGGCGGGCGACGGACACATCGACGTCGACTTCCCGATCACGGTGCAGGGCCGCTTCAGCCGTCACGACCTCCGGGCCACGCTCAACGGCGGAGGGCCGCTCCTCTCGCTGCGCACTGGCGACGGCTCGATCCACATCGGGCACTGAACATCGGTTTCGTCGCGTCGTCCCGGCGCAGGGCTTCACGCCGGACCGCCCGCGGTTCAGAGGTACCGCCGCACCTGAGCTCGATAGGCTTCGTACTCGGCCCCGAACTTGCGCGTGAGATACCGTTCCTCGCGCAGCACCACGCCCCAGTGCATGATCGCCAGCACCGGTGCGAGCAGGATCAGGGCCCAAGCCATCCGCGTGGTGAGCGAGAAGCCGACAAGCAGCGCGGTCATCCCCGCGTACATGGGATTGCGCGTCCAGCGGTACGGCCCCGACGCGACGATCGCCGTCGCGGGCTGCATCGGATTCACGTTCGTTCCCGCGCGCGCGAATGCCCTTCGCGCGGTGATGGCGAGACCGACGGCCGCCACCATGAGGCCGCCCCCCGCCCAGCCCACGAGTGTCCCGACCGGCAGGCGCAGAGGGAGGAGCGCATTCATGACGAACGTGCCGACCAGGGCCGCGAGGTAGATCAGCGGCGGAAGCGCCACGACGTTGGGCTTGTCGGAGGGGTCCGTCACGGGCCCGACTGTAGCACCTCGATCGCAGGGGCGGTTCGTCGATGCGATGCGGCCAAGGCCGCAGCGGGCCGAATGACCTGGCACGGCCGCGCCAGGAAAACGAAGGGGACCGCGAGCGAACGCCGCGGCCCCTCCGGGGTTTCGCGAACGGCTCAGGCCTGCGACATGCTCGCCATGAACTGCTTGGTGCGCTCTTTCAACTCCGCCGGGGTGAGGTCCTCCTTGTGCGTGGCGATCGCCCACACGTGCCCGTAGGGATCGGTCACCTGCCCGTAGCGGTCACCCCAGAACTGATCCGCGAGCGGCATGGTCGCCTTGGCGCCGGCGCTCACCGCCTGCTTGTAGAGCTTGTCGCAGTCGGCGACGTACACGTTGAGGCCGACCGTCGTCCCCTTCTGCGTCGTGGGAGCGGAGATGCCGCCCGGCCCGGGCATTTCGTCGTTCACGAAGAACTTCGAATCCCCGATGCGCAGCTCGGCGTGCATGATCGTCCCGCCGGGGCCCGGCATGCGCACGAGCTCCGTGGCCCCGAAGGCCTTCTTGTAGAATTCGACCGCCTGCGCCGCACCCTTCACCACGAGATGCGGCGTGATCGTGTGCATTCCCTCGGGGATCGGATTCTTTGCCTTCGCCATGACGAACCTCCTGTGCAAGGACCTCGTGGACGCGCTTCCGTGCGCGGGTTGCTCCGTCGTCATCCGTATCGCGCGGAGCCGGCTTCGCCGGAAGACTACCGGGCCCGGCGCCCGAGATTGACAAGGTTTCGTGTCGCGCCCGGGCGGCCCGGTGGGGCCCTCGCTCAGCGAACGCGGACGACCTTGGTTCCCCGGGTGCCGCCTGCCGTGTGGAGCGTGACGAAGTAGATGCCCGGCGCCACGGCAGAGCCGAAGTCGCTCCGTCCGTCCCAGATCACGGTTTGCGGTCCCGCGCCCCTGAACTCGTGGGCCAGGGACCGGACCGCCGCGCCACGAACGTCGTGCACCTCGACGTCGATCCATTGGGGGAACGGCAGGTCGAACGTCATGAATGACGCTCCCGCGCTGGGATTCGGCGACGCCCGCAGGATTCCCAGACGGGCGGGCGCCCGATCGTCCGGAACATCCACCAGCGTGGCTGAGTCGTTGAGGGCAAACGTGAACTCGGCCAGGTTCTCCTCGTCGTACGGGTGGAGGCCGCCCGTGAAATACACCGTGACCTGATGGGTCGCCTCCACGGGAGCGCCGGGCGCTACGGTCAGCCGGATGATCGGACCCTCCCAGCTCTCGCCGGGCAGCAGCGAGTCGGGCGCGGACGCGTTGTACTCGTCGAACAAGTCGGCGCCGGCGAACTCATCCGTGAGGTCCGCCGAGAGGGAATTGATGAACACCACCTCGTCCGATGAGTTCTCGATCACGGCCTCGACCAGAACGCTGCTCCCGGGTGGAGCCACGATCCCGTACAGGACCGGCCGGATGTCGAGGTCGGCCGCGGCCACGTGCGCATGGAGCACGAGCCCCCACCCCAGCCCGCATGCCAGGAAGCGAATCGATCGTCTCAAGGTCGTTCCCCCGTCACGGCAGGCGAATCCTGGCCGACACGCGAACGGTGCGCGATGGAGTGCCATACTGAATGGTCCCGGAAACCGCGACCGAGGCGCCCGGCAACGCACCGATCTCGGTGCGTGAGAACATGATGTCGTCGATGACCAGGGACTGCCCGGCGCCGAGCCCCGTCACGGTCAGATCCTGCGGCACGTCGATGGAATGATCGGGACGGCGTGGTGGCTTGTTGGCCATCGTCAGTGTCGCCAGCGCGATCGGCCCGAGGATCGGGGTGCACCCGGTGTTGTCCAATCGGATGCGCACCGGGATGCCATCGTCCGTGCCGTACAAATCCCCGTAGGACGGCAGGCCCGAGACCTGAACGCGCAGCGAAGCCGGGGTGTTGGTGAAATAAGCGGGCTTGCAAATGCTCGCCGCCGACTGGCTCTGGGCGGTCTGGCCCACGAGATTGAATAGCACGCTGGACTGGTTCGCGAGCGTGAGGATCGCGGTCCCCGAGGTCGCCAGCGGGCTCGCGACGGTGGCGTTGTTGAGGGCGGTGCAGACGGTTCCGTAGTTTGCGACGACGGTCATGGGAAGGCTGGCGGTCCAGAACACGCTCGCAGACGTGCACGAGACCGGCTTCGGCGTCACGGTCAGGAACTTGGGAACAACCACGTTGAGGCTGACCGCATTCGATATGACGCTCTTTGTCCCGGTCGCCCCCGCCGCGACGGACGGAATCGTGTAGCTCGTCCCCGTGGCCCCGGTGATCACGTTCCACTTCGGTGGGGAGGCGGAGTACTTCTGCCACTGATACACGGGAGTCGTACAGCTGGGCACGAAGATGCTGAACGTCGCCGGCGCCCCGATCGGGACGCTCTGGCTGGTCGGCTGGGTGGCGATGGTCAGGGACGTCGTGCAAGGCGAGACCCGCAGCTCGGACGAGTTGCTGCGCTTGACGGCGCCGCATAGAGAGATGGCTCGGAGCTCGTAAAATCCCGCGTCGCCGGCCGCCACGTTCGAGATCGTGAGCGTCGAGGTGGTCGTGCCCGAGAACTTCGCTCCGTCGCTGAGCGGCACTCCGCTCCGGTACCATTTCATGCTCACCGCGTTGGACACGCTCGTCGAGATCTGGGCCGAAGCTGCGCCCTCGACGGCCCGGATCAGCGACGGTAAGGACGCGATGGTCAGCGTGGGGCAAACCGTGAGGGTCGCAACGGCGCTCGTGTCGCAGCCGCACGCGTTACAAACCTGTACATCGTACGATCCGGCGTCGCCGACCTGGATGTTGCTGAGCGTGAGCGTCCTGGTGTTGGGCGCACCGGAAATCGGGACGCCGTTCTTTCTCCAGACGTAGGTCAGGCCGACTCCGGTCGCGGACACGCCGAATCCACCGGAGGCGCCCACGGCATAGGTGCGGTTGCTGGGATTCGTGACCGTCGGAGCCACGTCGGGCGCCAAAGCACAGGAAGCCGAGGAGCAATCTCCGTCGATGACATCGGACAACACCGCGCAGACCGTATAGCAGTGTTGAACGATGCCCGGGCTCGCATCGACGAACGGCGGTCCTGCAAGCTGCGAGGCTCCGGAAATGACGACACCGTCCCGCTTCACCTTGTACCCGGTGGCACCCGGCGCTTGTGGGGCGTGGGCGGCTCGATCGAGATGTCGGACGAGTCGCGAAGCTGGATGCGGTAGTGGAGGCCGCCGATCGTGCGCTGATTCACGATCCCCTGGACAAAGGTGATGTCCGTGCCGACACTGGGGGGCGTGAAAGTCGTGAGCGACGTGCCGTCGATCATGACGCTGTCCGATGCGGCGCTCGGGTTGACGATCAGGAAGGTGTTGAGAACGAGGCCGGCACCGGTTTGCGTGCGTGCCACGCGCAGGGGCCCGTAGAGCCGGACGAGGCAGCCCTCCCACGGTTCGGCCGTGACGGCCGAGACGGACGGATCCCAGTTGAAAGCGCTCGTGGTCCCGATCGCGGGGGGCGGGAGCGCGCTCCCAGAGCTGATCTTCCTGACGACCAGGTTGGGTTGGCCGAAGGACTGGTTGGGGGCGATGAACTCGGTCTCCTGCTGGAATTCCGTGACCTTGCCGTACACCGCCACGCTGTCACCCAGCGCAAGATTGTAGGGAGCGGAGCGGTAGTTGACTGCCACGGTATTGACGAAGATTCCGGTCCAAGGATGAGGCGCCGCCGCGAACGTGTTCTGGAGATAGAAGGCGAAACCGTTGGGCTTGTTATCGAAGGCGGTGATGATGCCGCCTACACCCTGCACGGTGTCGTCGACCGCGGGGTGACAGGCGACCGTCGTATCCTGGACGTTGCGGATGACGAGCGTATCGGGACACGAGCCCGCCGGCCCCGGCGGATAGATGACGCCCCGCGCCTGAGAAACGAGGCAAGCCAGGAGGACGAGGGCGGGGCCGACGCCCTCGAGGAGACGGGTGACGGCCCGGGCCTCGTGGCGACCCACGAGGGCCCGAGAAAGGGCGGCCATGGGTTGAGTATCCTGCAAGGCAAGCGCGATGGCAATCCCAATTGTGTACTCGAAGTGGGGCGGCCAGCAGGGTCTCGCGTGTCCGCGGGTGGGGTTTGACCGGCGGCACGCTGCCCTCAGGCCGGCCGAGACCGGGTCGGCGCGGCTCGGCGCATTTCATGGATCTTGCCGCCGAGCCAACACTGGGGGATGGCCAGCACCGCCAGCGCGATGGGGTACCACCGGGGACCAAGGCCCAGGTTCCAGGTGGCGACGACGCCAATGAGTCCCAGGATCACGCCGACCAGGCCGAGAATCATGGCGTGCTCCATCGGCTGGTTGGGCGCGAGCCGTGCCGTGAGCCAGGCGCCACAGACGCTGATCACGATGCGGTAGGACGTGGCGAGCAGGGCGAGTGAATCGTTGATGGGCTGATTCATAGGCGGAAAGACGTGCGTCACGTGAAGGACGATGTCGACCACGGTGGTGACGACGATGATGAAGAGCACACCCGCGACGACTGCCCAGACGCTCTTGATCATGTCCGTGATCCCCGCAGTTCCGCCTCCGCTCGAGCTTCATCCTCGGCGGTCGGGCCCCGAGTCGCGCGGTCGATCTGTCGGATGGCACCCATGTGATAGGCGAGGTGTGCGACGCTGCCCGCCATCCAGCCGGCTTCGACATCGCTCACCTCGCGAGGCTTGCGGAACACCTCGGCCCACGCATCGGCCTCTCGACGGAGTTCGTCGCGTAGCTTCTGCCACTCGATGTCCGACACGACGTTCTTCCGCCAACTCGCCGTCCAGTCCATGTCCTTCCAGGGCGGTGGCACGCCCTTGGCCCACCGGTTGAGCAGCGACAATCCGTAGCGAAGGTGATCGACGTGCGCCGCAATCGACCCACTGCCGCCGTGCGTCGCAGAGGCGGCCACAGCGGAGAGCCGGTCCAACGACGCGAGCAGGCCCGCATCGCCCCGGTTGAGCAGGTACGTGCGCGCGCTCGGATCAGGCGAGCCCTGGACGATCTCGCTGAAGAGCGTCCGTAGAACGGTGGCGAAGGATCCCGTGTCCATGGCAGAGACGAAGAGTCGTTTTCGTGTTCGAGGTTACATCCTGGTCTCGATTCGCGTCGAGCTGGTGATAGGACAGGTATTGTGCGCCTGAACGGCCTGTGCGTGGTCAGCCCCCTCGAAGGCCAGTCGCTCGGTCCGTCGGACGTCCTCGAGCCGGCGGCCGCCTTGCGTGGCGGCGAACGCGGCTGGTTTACTCGCCGCTTCCATGACCATCCTCGACGAACTACGGTGGCGCGGCCTTCTCGCCGATTGCACCGACCTCGAAGCGCTGACGAAGCGGCTGTCCGAGGGCCCGATCACGCTTTACGCGGGCTTCGATCCCACCGCGGATTCGCTCCATGTCGGCAATCTCGTCCCGCTCTTCGCGCTGCGGCGCTTTCAGCTGCGCGGCCACCACCCGATCGCGCTCGCCGGCGGCTCCACCGGCATGATCGGCGACCCGTCTGGCAAGCCCGACGAGCGCAACCTGCTGACACCCGACCAACTCTCGCGCAACCTCGACGGCATCCGCCCGCAGCTCGCCAAGTTTCTCGACTTCGAGGTCCGCTCCAACCCCGCACGCCTCGTGAACAACTACGACTGGACCGCGCCGGTCGGCGTGTTGGAGTTCCTGCGCGACGTCGGCAAGCACGTCTCGGTGAACGCGATGGTCGCCAAGGACTCCGTCCGCTCGCGAATGGAAACGCGGGACGCCGGGATCAGCTACGCCGAGTTCAGCTACATGCTGCTCCAGGGCTTCGACTTCTATCACCTGCGCAAGACCTACGGCTGCGAATTGCAGGTCGGGGCCACGGACCAGTGGGGCAATATCACCGTCGGCACCGAGCTCACGCGCCGAAAGCTCGGCGCCACGGTTTGGGGTCTCGTCTTCCCGCTGCTCACGAAGGCCGACGGAGCCAAGTATGGCAAGACCGCGGACGGTGCCGTGTGGCTCGACCCGAAGCGCACTTCTCCTTACCGCTTCTACCAGTTTTTCGTGAACGCCGACGACGCGGACGCCGGCACGCTCCTCCGCACGCTCACCTTTCTCGAGCGTGAGGAGATCCAGGACCTCGAGGGTGCGCTCCAGACCGACCCCGGCGCTCGCGCCGCTCAGAGGGCCCTGGCCCGCGAGCTCACGAGGCTCGTCCACGGTGAAGACGCCCTCGCCGCCGCCGTGAGAGCGAGCGAGACGGCGGCTCGCTCGAAGGCGTCACCGAGGAGGTCTTCGGCGACGTCGTGGGTGAAGTCCCGACCACGGAGTTCGAGAAGACGAAGCTCGCCTCGCCCGGGGTCGCGTTGCCCGAGGTGCTGGTTCACGTCGGCCTGTGCTCTTCGAGGGGCCAGGCGCGGAAGGACATCGAAGGCGGCGGCATCTACCTGAACAACGAACGCCTAGCCGATGCAGTCCGCCGCATCACGTCGAACGATCTCCTCTTCGGCAAGTACGTGCTCCTGCGCAAGGGCAAGCGCACGTATGCCGTGCTGAGCGTGCGCTGAGACCGTCGGGAAGCTAGGATGATCCACACGCATGCTGATTGTGAGAAGTGACCAGACTGTCGACCCATCCAAGGTTCGAGGTCACCCTTCAAGAATTTGGAGAC
>VBOS01000019.1 GCA_005893185.1 Candidatus Eiseniibacteriota bacterium | reverse complement strand
GAGTTCGCGACACGCTGGAACTGTACGCGTCCTCCCGGCCCACGATCGAGTACCGCTCGAACCCCGACAGCGGCGAGCCGTACGTTATCGTCGCTGACCGGGTGCGCTTCAAGGGGAACGACCGGATGTGGGGGGGCGGCCGGGTCACGATCGACCGCAGCGACATCGCGGCACAGGGCGATTCGATGCAGCTGGACGAGACCGCGGGCCAGGCGGTCCTCATCGGCAGGCCGCGGGTCGCGGGGAAGGGCGCGCGCCCCTACACCCTCGTCGGCACGCGGATCGAGATGGCGCTGGCGCTGCGCGAGGTCCGCAAAGTGAAGGCCCTGGGCCACGGGGAGGCCACAGGGGCCGACTGGCGGCTCACGGCGGACACGATCCATCTCGCGATCGAGCAGCGCAAGCTGCAGCAGGTCTTCGCCTGGGGGGATTCGACGCGCCCGCACGCCGTTTCGACCCTGTACACCATCTTGGCGGACTCGCTCGCACTCGACCTCCCTAACGAAGTCCTGACCGAGGCGCGAGCGTACAGGAAGGCGCTCGCCACCTCGAAGAAGGACTCGACTGCAAAGGCGGATGTGAACTGGATCGCGGGGGACACGATCGTAGCGCGCTGGGCCCAGGTGACCGACTCGGCTGGCCCGGCGAAGACGAAGCTGCGCCATCTCCAGGCGCACGGCTCTGCCCGCTCCTTCAGCCATCTCCGCAACGAGCGCGATTCGACGCGCGGCCCCTCCATCGACTACTCGCGCGGTCAGGTCATCAACATCGCCCTGCGGGGCGACCAGATCGAACGGATCGTCGTGAGCGGCCGGGCCGATGGGCTACACCTCGAGCCGGCGCCGCCCCCACCCGCCAAGGACACGACGGCGAAGCGCCCGAGCGCGCGATGAGCGACCACCCCGCCACACCCCCATCTCCCGCGCCCGCCGCGCCGCGCCTCACCGAGCTCTTCGGGGCGCGCGACCCGTCGCTCGCCCTCGCCGCGGCGGCTCTGGTGCGCATCGCCGACGAGCGCGGCGGGAGCACCTTCGGCGAGCTCGCCATCGCCTATCGCGACGAGTTTCTGAAGTTGCGGGCCTACGCCAAGGGCTCGAGTCTCCCCGAGGCCGGCAATCTCTCGGTGGACGATGCCCGCACCCACCTCCAGACCTCGGTGTTGCCGCGGCTCGCCGTCTTGAAGATCCTGGCGGTGCCGGCGGGCGTCCTGTGGAGCGACGCGCCGGTGGCGTTCACCCCGGAGGCGTGGCGCGAGATCCCCGGCGACCGCGAGCCCGCGGCGGCGCAGCTCCTGGAAGCGGCCGAGCGGGCGGTGATGCGGGCCGAGACGGGGGGAGAGCGCCCCCAGATCACCGGGGCGAGCCTGCTCGAGACGTTCAACCTGGTGAAGGTCTATAAGAGCCGGCGGGTGGTAAACGACGTGAGCGTGCGGTTGCAGCAGGGCGAGATCGTGGGCCTGCTCGGGCCCAACGGGGCGGGGAAGACCACGACCTTCTACATGATGACGGGGCTCGTGCGCCCCGACGGCGGCCGCATCGCGCTGGACGGCCGGGACCTCACCGACGATCCCATGTACCGCCGGGCGCGGATGGGGATCGGCTACCTCGCCCAGGAGCCGTCGGTGTTCCGCAAGTTGACGGTGGAGGAGAACCTCCTGGCCATCCTGGAGACCCTGCCGTTGACCGAAGCGGAGCGGGCGGCGCGGCTCGAGCAGCTGCTCGACGAGCTCGGGATCAAGCACCTGCGCCGCCAACGGGCCTATCAGCTGTCGGGCGGCGAGCGGCGCCGCCTCGAGATCACGCGCGCGCTCGTGACCGAGCCCAAGTTCATGCTGCTGGACGAGCCGTTCGCCGGCGTGGATCCCATCGCCGTGCACGACATCCAGACCATCGTGGCGGGGCTGCGACACCGCGGGATCGGCGTGCTGATCACCGACCACAACGTGGAGCAGACGCTCGACATCGTCGACCGCGCGTACATCATGTTCGAGGGGAAGGTGCAGGTGTCGGGCAGCGTGCGTGAGCTCGTGTTCGACGACCGCGTCGCACACCTCTATCTCGGTCCCACCCTGACGGCGCGCCTGCGGACGCGCCTCACGCAGGCCGCATGAAGACCGGGCTGCACCAGCACGCGAGCCTGCAGCAGCAGCTGCGGATCAATCCCCGCCTCTACCAGGCGATGGACCTGTTGTACATGCCGCTGCTCGACCTGCAGCAGCATCTCAAACAGGAGCTCCTGGGCAACCCGTTCCTCGAGCTGGAGGAGCCGGACGAGGAGCGCGAGGTGCAGCTCTCGGAGGACGGGGACACGCCCGAGCAGAAGGAGAAGGACGGCGACGACGAGCCCAACTGGGAGGACATCCTGCTCGACAACGGCTCGGACGGCGCGCCGCCGCGTGACCTGAGCGAGGCACGCGAGTACGTCGAGCCGGTCCCGGTCGAGACCAAGGAGCTGGCCGACCACCTGCGCGAGCAGGTGCAGATGCTCGACCTCACGCCGCGCCAGCAGCTGCTCGCGGAAGAGTTCATCGGCAACATCGCCGAGGACGGCTACCTGGGGGCGACGCTCGAAGAGATCGTGCGGGGAGCGAACCAGCTGCTGGAGGAGCACGCCGTCGAGTCGGAGCAGGAGGTGCAGCCGCAGCTCTACACCGTCGCCGAGGCCGAGGAGATGCTGCGGATCATCCACAAGCTGGACCCGCCAGGAGTGGGCGCCCGGGACCTGCGCGAGTGCCTCCTGCTCCAGCTCGAGGACCAGAAGAAGACCGACACGCTGGCCTACCGGCTGGTGCAGGAAGCGTTCGACGACCTCAAGGCGCACCGCTGGAGCGACCTGGGAAAGCGCTTCGGACTCGACCCGGCCGAGGTCCAGAAGGTGGCCGACGACCTCGCCAAGCTCGACCCCAAGCCGGGGCTCCAGCATTCCGC
>VBOS01000167.1 GCA_005893185.1 Candidatus Eiseniibacteriota bacterium | reverse complement strand
GTGTCCTGTCTCTAACGCTTCTTTACAATGCCGGATCTTGCGCATGATGGCCGATGGCTTCGCGGTCCAGATGAACGGTTTGGGATTGCGGTTGTAGATCCGCAGGTAGTCGCGGATGGCGGTGATGAGAGCGGGCACGCTGGTGAAGGTGCCGCGACGGATGCGCTTGCGGGTGATGTCGGCGAACCAGCGCTCCACCAGGTTCAACCACGAAGCGCTGGTGGGTGTGAAGTGCAGATGGTAGCGCGGGTGTTCGGCGAACCACTGCTGCACCTTGGCGTGCGTGTGGGTGCCATAGTTATCGAGGATCAGATGGACCTCACGCCGGCGCGGGGTCGAGTCGTCAATGCGCTCCAGGAACTTCAGGAACTCGCCGTGCCGATGACGCGGCAAGCAGCTTCCAATCACCGTGCCGTCGAGGATGTTGAGTGCCGCGAACAACGTGGTGGTGCCGTGGCGTTCGTAGTCGTGGGTCTGTCGCGCCGGGATGCCGGGTCGCAGCGGCAGCACCGGCTGCGTCCGATCCAGAGCCTGAATCTGGCTCTTCTCGTCCACGCACAGCACCAGCGCCTTGTCCGGCGGGTTGAGGTAAAGCCCGACCACATCGCGCACCTTGCGCGCGAAGTTCGGATCGCGACTCAACTTGAAGTGCTCGGAACGATGGGGCTGCAAACGGTGCGCACGCCAGATGCGGTGCACCATCGTCGAGCTCACCCCCTGCGCCTTCGCCATCGAGCGCACGCTCCAGTGGGTGGCGTCCTTCGGCGTCGCGTGCAGCGTGGCATGCACGATCGCATCCACCTTCTCGGGAGTGAGCGTCGCCTTGCGACCGGGACGCGGCGCGTCCTTCAGCACGCCCGCGAGCCCGGCGTCGAGATAGCGTTGACGCCACAGGAGGATCGTGGGACGACTGACGTTGAGCTCCTCGGACAGCTGATAGTTCGCCTTGCCTTCGGCCGCGCCCAGCAGGATACGCGCGCGCAGCGCGAGCTTCTGGGGCGTGTTGCCCGAGCGGGTGAGATGCTCCAGCAACTCCTGGTCAACTTCGAGAACCGGCAGTGCATCGGCTTTGGTCCACATCGTGACCGCAGCATACCGGTTCTTGGTCAATTGTAAAGCTATTTCTGCAACAGGACACTAGCGCGCAGGGGCCGCGCGCTACCGCGCCGCCACGCCCGCCGCGCGCGCCCGCGCCAGCTTCTCGAAGGCCTCGGCGAGCCCCGCGTGCAGCGCCGCGACGTCGGCGG
Source organism: Candidatus Eiseniibacteriota bacterium (assembly GCA_005893185.1). Classification (GTDB taxonomy): domain Bacteria; phylum Eisenbacteria; class RBG-16-71-46; order RBG-16-71-46; family RBG-16-71-46; genus WS-2. Next base: position 12,317 of record VBOS01000167.1, on the reverse strand, counting down.
GCTTCCATTGCGCGCGGTCGGCGCGCACGAACGTGGTCTTGTCCACGCGGTTGTCGAAGCGCGCGACCGGAATGTGGAACGTCTTGCCACGGGTCTCGATCCGCACCGTGGCGGGGCGGTCGGACTCGCGGATCAGCCACTCCATGTCGTCGCAGCCGTAGTCGCCGTACATCACGGCGTCGGGCACGCCGTGGTGGAGGATCGAGCCGGGATCGTTGGGATCGGTGCGCTCGTGGTTCTTGCGGCGCGACTCCTCGGGCGTGACCCACACGTAGAGGATCGAGGCCCGCGACAGGATCGCGTCCGAGAGCGTGGCGATCGAGTAGCGATAGCCGAGCGGGGCGGGCAGCGGCATAGCTGCGCCGTCGGGCCCGCCGCGCGCCGCCTCGATCACCACCGTCCGGCCCGCGAGCGAATCGGGCACGCCCGCGTTCTTGTCGCGCAGCAGCTCGGCCGCCTCGCGCTCGAGCGCAGCGGCCAGCTCCTTGCGCCGCGCGGCCGGGAGCGCGCCGAGCGCAGGCGCGGCGCCCACCTGCGCGCGCGCGCGGTCGAAGCGCTCGAACAGCCACTCGGCGGCCGAGGCCGGCGCCGGGCGGCGGCCGCGCGTCACGTCGTCGAAGTCCTCGTTCAGCAGCTCGATCAGCGTTCCCCAGTCGAGCGGCTCCTTCATGGGCAGCTCGTCGGAGTCGAAGAAGATGCCGTCCGAGCCGCGCTTCCGATGCTCCTGGCTCACGCGCCGCATCATGTGGACGTAGGGATAGTCGTCGAGCTGGACGGTGGGGCCGAGATGAAGCTGGCGGCGGCATTGCTCGGGGCGGAGTGATGCGAGGTAGCGCCGCACTTCCGACTTGCCGGAGGCCGGCAGCGCGAACAGGAGCAGCACGTCGACCAGGCTGGACATAGGGAGGCTCCGGGAGGGCGGCGACGGGAGGACGGCACCTCGACTATAGCACTTGACGCCGGCCTGCCGGATTTGCGACGCTCCCTGCGGGTGGAGCAGGGCCGCTCCCCTTCAGCTCCCTTAAAGGCATGGAGGTCGAACGTGAAACGCAACACCTTCGCAGCATGGCTGGCGGGCGCTCTGCTCCTCTGCGCTTGCCCCGCGTGGTCCCAGTCCCTCGGCCAGTTCGGCGGGGGCACGAGGTCGGGTTCATCACGGCGCTCCGGCTCAGCTTCTATCCCGACGTGGACTTCGGCTTCCAGGGCGGGCTCAAGCGCCTCGACTACCCCGACGCGGGCCTGAACGCTCTGCGGCTGGGGGCGGACTTCAAGGTCGCGGCCGCTCGCGTGCGCTCGGGCTCCCCCGTGGACCTCGCCTTCGGCGCGGGGCTCGGCGTGGATACGGGCGACAACTTGAGCGTCCTCACCATGGGGCCCAACGCGATCGCGAGCAGGGCGTACCCGGCGGGGACGAGCGGCGTGATCGAGCCGTACGCATCGCTGGGGCTCGCGTACGCGAGCATCAACACCGCGACCAAGGATGACACGGGGATCCAGTGGCCGTTCCGCCTCGGCGCCGAATATCGCTTCAGCCCCGACCTGCGCTTCATGATGGAGGTGCGGGAAGCCTGGGGTGTCCACTACGGCGACCAGGGCGCGTTCTCGATCGGGACCACGTTCGGATTCTGATTTTCCGCGGGTTCTCAGGCACGCGCTGAGCGTCGCGGGTCGCGCCCGGGCGTCGGACCTCCTCCGATCCCGCTGGCGCGACCCCGCTTGCGTCGCCTGCACCGGGGCGCGCATTCCGGCCCTTGTCCGCCACGGTGGCCGATGCTAGCCTAGCGCTTCCTCGAGAGGCGGCAACGCAGTGGCCGCCGTTTCGATCTTCTGGCACTCCCATCAAAGCCTTTCCAATTGCGGGGTTTCGCGCCCGGACCGGGGCTGGAACCCAGGCGGTCCGAGTGTCTCGGGAGGCCCGAAAAAGCGGTTTGTGGATTGAGTGTGGATGAGGGGAGGTGGTTGGAGACTCAAGCGCCTGGAGCGCAAAGACTTAGAGTCGAGAAAATCATTGTGAATAAGTGGCTGGTCCGATTTCCACAAACCCATGGTTCACAGGGCCCGCGGCCGCGATGGAACGAAGTTCTCGCCGCCCCGAACCCTGTGGAAAAGTCCGGGACCCTTTTCGGCAAGGATCGTTGAAAATGGCCGTCCGCACTGAGCAATCCGAGGAAATCGGCCTCCTCTGGGGACAGGTGCTCGAATCCGTCCGGGCCAGGATCGGGAGCCATCAGGCGTTCGACACCTGGTTCAAGCCCATCGTGCCGCGGCAGCTCTCCCCCGAGGTCGTCGAGCTCGAAGTTCCAAACGCTTTCTTCATCGATTGGCTGCACGAACATCACCTGCCGTTGCTGCATGCGAGCCTCAGGGCGGCTCTCGGCGCCACGCCGGCGGTGCGCTTCGCGCTGCGCGAATCGCAGCGCCCGGCGCCCGCCCCGGGACCCACGGCGCGCCCGGGCCGCTCGTGGCTCGACAGCCAGCTCCACCCGCGGCTGACCTTCGACACGTTCGTCGTCGGGAGCGGCAACCGCTTCACCCACGCGGCCTGCCGCGCCGTGGCGGAGAAACCGGGCTACGCCTACAACCCGCTCTTCATCTTCGGCGGCTCGGGGCTGGGCAAGACCCATCTGCTCCACGCCGTCGGCCACGCGGTGCGCCTCTCGCGCCCCGACGCGCGTGTCACCTACGTGCCGGCGGAGCGCTTCACGAACGAGATGATCTTCGCGATCCAGCACACCCAGACGCTGGCGTTCCGTAACCGCTATCGCAACGTGGACGTGCTGCTGATCGACGACATCCAGTTCCTGGCCGGAAAGGAGGGCACGCAGGAGGAGTTCTTCTACACGTTCAACGCGCTGCGCGACGCCCACAAGCAAGTCGTTGTGACCGCCGACAAGCCGCCCAAGGACATCCCGATGCTCGAGGAGCGGCTCACGTCACGGTTCAACCAGGGCCTGGTCACGGACATCAAGCAGCCCGACCTCGAGACGCGCATCGCCATCCTGCGCGCGCGCTGCACCCAGGAGGGCGGGGCCGTTCGGCTGCCCGACGACGTGCTCCTGCTCATGGCCGACCGCATCCGCACCAACATCCGCGACCTCGAAGGCTGCCTGGTGCGGCTGCTCGCGGTCGGCTCGCTCACGCACCAGGAGATCTCGTTGGAGCTCGCAGAGGAGGTTCTGCGCGACTACGTGAACCCCGAGCCGGAGCACATGACGCCGGAGCGGATCCTGGCGGCGGTGGCCGAGAAGTTTGGCGTCAAGAGCGAAGCGCTCTGCGGCCAGCGCCGCACGCGCGTCGTGGTCCTGCCGCGCCAGGTCGCGATGTACCTCACGCGCCAGCTCACCGAGCTGTCGCTTCAGGAAATCGGTCGCATGTTCGGAAACCGCGACCACAGCACGGTGCTCTACGCGTGCGAGAAGATCGCGACCATGATCGCGAGCGATACCGAGATGGCGGACAAGATCAACGGGCTGATCTCGACACTGGCGTCCGCATGAGCTGTGGAGAGCGGTGGGAGGAATCTGGAAGACGAGAGGGGCCACCCCGGGCTGGCGTAGAGCTGTGGAGAGCTGGCACCGGGATCCACAAGACGATGCGACCGCTCATCCCGTTCGCGTCGAAGCCGTTAGGAGATCCAAGAGGGGTTTTTCCACCTTCTCCACACCCCCTACTGCAACTAGATTCTTACTTATTGATAATCAATGACTTATAACGTCCGAAAGTGCTTGCAGACACCCGTCCACCTACCTATCATGCAGCGGAACTGAAATGAACGTCCCTCTGAGCACCGAATCCGCTCCCGGAACTTCAGGTCGGACTTCAACTTCGCCCCAGTCAGGGAGTGCAGCCATGGAACTCACGATCCAACAGGGCGACCTCGCCTTCGCCGCCGGGCGGGCGCTGGGATCGATCTCCGCCAAGAGCCCCCTTCCGCTTCTCAGCTGCCTGCTGCTCGACGCCGACAAGACCGGTCTCACCGTGACCGGCACGGACCTCGACGTCACGACGTCGGCGCACGTGCCGTGCGAGGTGAAGACCGCGGGCCGGGTCGCTGTGGGCGCGCGCCACTTCCACGAGGTGGTGCGCAAGATGCCGAAGGGCACGGTCACGATCTCGGTCGCCGCCGGCCAGTGCGAGGTGCGCTACGGCGACGGCAAGGGCTGGTCCCGGTTCCCGACCCAGGACGCAGCCGATTTCCCGCGTATCCCCGAGCTCAAGGCCGACGCCAAGGCCACGCTCGACGGCGAGTCGCTGTCGCGCCTGATCGCGCGCACAGCCTACGCCGCCTCCACCGAGGAGACGCGGCCGCAGCTCAACGGCGTGATGATCCAGGGCGGCGATCACCACGTCACGTTCGTCGCCACCGACGGCCACCGGCTGTCCCGCTCGACGCGCAAGGGGGACTTCGGCGGGCTCGGCAAGGACGGCCTGATCGTTCCCTCGCGCACCCTCCAGGCCGTGAGTCGCACAGCCGACGAGGCCACGAGCCCGATCCAGATCGAGGTGGCGGCGGGCAAGCGCCAGGCGGGCTTCGCGGCGCAGGTCGGCGAGTATCGCGTGCGGATCCTGACCCGGCTGCTCGAGGGGCCGTATCCCAACTACGAGCAGGTCATCCCGAAGAGCAATCCGCGCGAGCTGAAGGCGATGCGCTCGGATCTCATGGAGGCGGTGGACATCGTCGCCTCCCACGCGGACAACGTGACGCGGCAGGTGCGATTCGCGGTGGACAAGGGCAGCCTCGGAATCTCGTCGGCCACCGAGCTGGGCGCCGGCGAGCACCGGATCGCCGCCGAATATCGCGGCGATCCCATGGAGATCGGCTACAACGCGACCTACCTGCTCGACGTGCTGCGCTGCATCCCCACCGAGCAGGTGATGTTCCGGCTCAACACGCCGCTCGCGGCCGGCGTGGTCGAGCCGGTGGGCGCGCTTCCGGAGGCCGACGAAGATCTGCTGTGCCTGATCATGCCGCTGCGGCTGCCGGACACGTCGGGGTGAGCGTGGAGGCGGTCGGCGGCGTTCTGAGCCGGGTGCTCGAAGGTCTCGGCCTGAGCCGCGAGATGACGGGCTGGCATGCGGTCGAGGTCTGGCCCACGCTCGTGGGCCCACGGATCGCACGCCGGACCCGGGCCGTCGCGTTCCGCGACGGCACGCTGCACGTGGAGGTCGAGGGATCGGCCTGGATGCAGGAGCTGGGGTACCTGAAGAAGGATCTCGTGCAGCGCATCAACCACAAGCTGGGGGGCGAGCACGTCCGCGACGTGCGTTTCACGCCGCCCGGCGGGAAACGCCTGCGATGAGCCCGAACGGGGGAGAGACTGCTTTGACGGCGGAACCCAAGGGACACCACTACGACGCGACGAGCATCCAGGTCCTCGAAGGCCTGGAGGCGGTCCGCAAGCGCCCCGCCATGTACATCGGCGACGTGGGGACGCGCGGGCTGCACCACCTCGTGTACGAGGTGGTGGACAACTCGGTGGACGAGGCGCTCGCCGGCTTCTGCACCGAGATCGCGGTGACGATGGAGACCGACGGCAGCGTGACCGTGGCCGACAACGGGCGCGGCATCCCGGTGGACATGCACGCCACCGAGAAGAAGCCGGCGCTCGAGGTCGTGATGACCACGTTGCATGCGGGCGGCAAGTTCGATAGCAAGACCTACAAGGTCTCGGGCGGGTTGCACGGTGTGGGCGTCTCGGTGGTGAACGCGCTCTCCGCGTGGTGCGAGGTCGAGGTGCTGAAGGACGGCACCGTATCCATGCAGCGCTACGAGACCGGCAAGCCCGCGGCGCCGATGAAGTCGCGGCCGGCCGAGCAGGGAATGAAGGGCTCGGGGACCACCACGCGCTTCCTGCCGGATCCCACGATCTTCGAGGAGACGAACTTCCACTACGACACGCTCGCCGGCCGCATGCGCGAGCTCGCGTTCCTCAACAGCGGCCTCACGATCAAGCTGTCCGATGCGCGCAGCGGCAAGAGCCAGGCGTTCTTCTACCAGGGCGGCATCCTGGAGTTCGTGAAGTACCTGAACCAGAACAAGGAGGTTCTGCACTCCAAGCCCGTGGTGTTCGCGCGCGAGCGCGAAGGCGTCTCGGTCGAGGTCGCGTTCCAGTACAACGACACGTATGCCGAGTCGATGCACACGTACGTGAACAACATCAACACCATCGAGGGCGGCACGCACCTGATCGGGTTCCGCTCGGCGCTCACCCGCACGCTCACCAACTACGCCGAGAAGGAGGGCCTGAGCCAGCGCGCCAAGGTCGCGGTCTCGGGCGACGACGTGCGCGAAGGGCTGGTGGCCGTGGTCTCGGTCAAGATGCAGGACCCGCAGTTCGAAGGCCAGACCAAGACCAAGCTCGGGAACAGCGAGGTCAAGGGCCTGGTCGAGAGCATCGTCGGCGAAGGGCTGCGCGAGTTCTTCGATGAGACGCCGTCGGTCGCGCGCAAGATCGTCGAGAAGATGCTGGCCGCTGCGCGCGCCCGCGAGGCGGCGCGCAAGGCGCGCGAGCTGGCGCGGCGCAAGACCATCCTCGACGGCGGCTCTCTGCCCGGCAAGCTCGCCGACTGCGCATTCGACGACCCCGCCCTGTGCGAGCTCTACATCGTGGAGGGCGACTCGGCCGGCGGCACTGCGAAGCAGGGGCGCGACCGGCGCTTCCAGGCGATCCTGCCGATTCGCGGCAAGATCCTGAACGTCGAGAAGGCGCGCATCGACAAGATTCTCGCGAACGAGGAGATCCGCAGCATCTTCACCGCGCTCGGCACGGGCGCGGAGGCGGACTTCGACATCACCAAGCTGCGCTATCACAAGCTGATCCTGATGACCGACGCCGACGTGGACGGCTCGCACATCCGGACGCTGCTGCTCACCCTGCTGTTCCGCAGGCTCCAGCCGCTGGTCGACGCCGGTCACGTCTACATCGCGCAGCCGCCGCTGTTCCTGGTCAAGGCGGGCAAGGAAGAGATCTACTGTTTCGACGACAAGGAGCGCGAAGAGGCGATCGGCCGGCTCGGCAAGAAGAACGTTCAGGTGCAGCGCTACAAGGGCCTCGGCGAGATGAACCCCGATCAGCTGTGGCGCACGACGATGAATCCCGAGACCCGCACGCTCCTCAAGGTGACGAACGAGGACGCGGTCGAGGCCGAGCGCATCTTCACGATCCTCATGGGCGAGCAGGTCGAGCCGCGCCGCCAGTTCATCGAGGAGAACGCGCTGGCGGTCAAGAACCTCGACGTGTGATGCGAAGGTCCGCGCCGCTCCTGGCCGCAGCCCTGCTCGCAGCTTGCGCCGTCCCCGCCCGCGCGCTCCCGCTGCCGGAGGTGATGGCGGAAGTGGGGAGGTCGTTCGCCGTGGACAGCAAGGCGAGCGGCGCCTTCGACCAGGGGGGCTTCTCGATGGCGCTCACCGCCCTGTGGCCGGTCGAGGACTTGCTGCGGATCGGCGTCTCGGCGTTCGCCGACGACATGGGGTCGCTGGATGCCGAGCGCTTCGACCACTCGCACAACCCGCCCACGTCGCTGGGCCTGTTCGAGCTGGCGCACGCCAGCGTATACGGCGGGGCGTGGCGCATGGAGGTCGTCGGGCCGCGGCTCAGGCGGCTGGACACGTTCGCGCGCGGCGATTGGGGTGCGTACTGGTTCCGCGTGGATCAGCAGGGCGACGTCGTCACGAAATCCGAGAAGGTGGGCTGGAGCCTGGGCGGCGGGCTCATGCTGCCGCTGCGCGAGGGCCATGCGGTCGGGCTCGTCGTCGCATACGATCGCGTGTTCTCCGACTTCACCCGCAGCTTCATGAGCGCGAGCTTCGCATGGCACTGGCGCCCCGGCATCCATCCGCACGCCTCCGGCTCCAAGCACTGACGTCGATCACGGGAAGGACGAGATGGCACTGAACGACCGCTCGAGGGTGGTGGACACCAGCATCGAGAGCGAGATGAAGACCAGCTACATCGACTACTCGATGTCGGTCATCGTCTCGCGCGCGCTCCCGGACGTGCGCGACGGCCTGAAGCCGTCGCAGCGGCGCATCCTGGTCGCGATGAACGACCTGAACCTCGCGCCGGGCCGTCCCTACCGGAAGTGCGCGAAGATCGCGGGCGACACCTCGGGAAACTACCACCCGCACGGCGAGCAGGTGGTGTATCCGACGCTCGTGCGTCTCGCCCAGGACTGGGTGATGCGCTACCCGCTCGTGGACGGGCAAGGGAATTTCGGCAGCATCGACGGGGACGCACCCGCCGCGATGAGATACACCGAGGCACGACTCACGCCGCTCGCGGTCGAGATGCTCGCGGACCTCGAGAAGAACACGGTGGACTTCCGGCCCAATTACGGCGAGACGCGCGCGGAGCCGGTGGTGCTGCCCTCGGTCGTGCCCAACCTCCTGATCAACGGGTGCTCCGGGATCGCCGTCGGCATGACGGCCGAGGTGCCGCCCCACAACCTCGGCGAGATCTGCGACGCGATCGTGCACCTGATCGACCACCCCGAGTGCGAGGCCGCGGACCTGCTGAAGATCGTGAGCGGTCCCGACTTCCCGACCGGCGGGATCATCTACGGCACCCAGGGGATCCGCGACTGCTACCTCACGGGGCGCGGGCTCATCAAGATGCGCGCCAAAGTGCAGATCGAGGAGGGCAAGGCCGGGCGCATGAGCCTGGTCGCAACCGAGATCCCGTTCCAGGTGAACAAGGGCGCGCTGCTCGAGAAGATCGCCGAGCTGGTCCGCGAGGGGAAGGTGGCCGGAATCAGCGACCTGCGCGACGAGTCGGACCGCGACGGGATGCGGATCGTGATCGAGCTCAAGAAGGACGCCAATCCCAAGGTGGTCCTGAACCAGATCTTCGTCCACTCGCCGCTTCAGACCACGTTCGGCGCGATCATGCTGGGGCTGGTGAACCAGCGCCCGCAGATCCTGACGCTGCGCGCGCTGCTCGGCGAGTACGTGAGCCACCGTCAGATCGTGGTGCGGCGGCGCACCGAGTACGACCTGGCCGAGGCCGAGAAGCGCGCGCACATCCTCGAAGGCCTCAAGATCGCGCTCGACCACCTGGACGCGGTGATCGCGCTGATCCGCGCCGCGAAGGACGTCGAGACCGCGCGCGTGGCTCTCGCGCCTCACCGCGCTCGAGCGCGGCAAGATCGAGCAGGAGTACCTGGAGGTCATCCAGCTCATCGAGACGCTGCGCAGCATCCTCGCGAGCCCGCAGAAGATGCTGGCGATCATCCAGGACGAGGTGCGCCGGCTCAAGGAGAAGTACGGCGACGCGCGAAAGACGCAGATCATCGCCGAGGAGGGCGAGATCGGCTACGAGGACACGATCGAGCAGAAGGACATGGTGATCACCATCTCCCATGCCGGCTACATCAAGCGGCAGGAGATCTCGGCCTACCGCTCGCAGCGCCGGGGTGGGAAGGGCGTGATCGGCGCGCGCACCAAGGAGGAGGATTACATCGAGCACCTCTTCATCGCGAACACCCACGCCCATCTGCTGTTCCTGACCGACCGTGGGCGTTGCTACTGGCTCAAGGTGCACGAGGTGGAGCAGGCCGGCCGCATGGCGCGCGGCCGACCGCTGGTGAACCACCTCGAGGGCCTGAGCCGCGACGAGCGCGTGCAGGCCGTGGTGGCGGTGAAGGAGTTCGACGACCAGCACTACCTGGTGTGCGCGACCCGGAAGGGGCTGATCAAGAAGACGGTGCTGTCGGCCTACAGCCACCCGCGGAAGGGCGGGATCAATGCCATCCTGCTCGAGGAGGGCGACGCGCTGATCGAGGCGATCGTCTCCGACGGCACGCAGGACATGATCCTGGCGAAGAAGAAGGGGCTGGCTGTGCGCTTCCACGAGAGCGAAGTGCGCGCGACGGGCCGCACGTCGTACGGCGTGAAGGCGGTGACGCTCGACGAGGAAGGGGACGAGGTCGTGAGCCTGGTGGGGGGCAGGCGCCAGGCGACGCTGCTCACCGTGTGCGAGAACGGCTACGGCAAGCGCAGCGAGATCTCCGAGTATCGCCTCTCGCACCGTGGCGGGAAGGGCATCATCACGATCAAGACCACCGAGCGGAACGGCGACGTCGTCGCGGTCAAGGAAGTGGTGGACGGCGACGAGTTGATGATCATCACACGCTCGGGCCAGCTCATCCGCATGCCGGTGGCGGGAATCTCCGTCATCGGCCGCAACACGCAGGGCGTGAGGCTCGTGAACCTGGCGCCGCCGGAGGGCGAGGCGGGAGACGACGCATCTCCAGCTGAGCCCGACGAAGCCGATCAGGGCGAGGAGCCGTCCCACTAGAGCGCGGCCGCGGGGCGCATCGCCCCGCGGGCGTTCAGCGGCGCCCGCTTGTGAAAACATTCACGCACCGCGCCCGATCCCTGCCGCCGATCTCGGAGTCCACCGTGCGTCGGCTCTCGCACTATTACCGCGTGCTCGAATAGGTCCAGGCCGAGGGCGGGCGCGTGATCTCGTCGCGCCGTCTCGCCGAGCGAGAAGGGATCACATCTGCGCAGGTGCGCAAGGACCTCTCCTGCTTCGGCTCGTTCGGCCGCCGCGGGCTGGGCTACGACGTCGCGAACCTGCGCGTGGAGATCCGGGAGATCCTGGGGCTCGCGCGCCGGTGGCGCGTGGCGGTGGTGGGCGCGGGCAACGTCGGCGCCGCGCTGCTCGCCTACCGGGGCTTCGAGAAGCAAGGCTTCGACGTCGTAGCGGTGTTCGACCGCGACCCGGCCCGCATCGGGATCCGGCTCGGGACGCGGGTCGTGCAGGACGTGGCCTCGCTCCCCGCGGTGGCTGCGCGCGAGCAGGTCGAGATCGGCGTGATCGCGACCCCGCCGCGCGCGGCCCAGGAAGTGACCGACCTGCTGGTCGCTGCGGGCGTGGGAGGGATCCTCAATTTCGCGCCGCGCAAGCTCTTCGTTCCCGCCCACGTAGCTTTGCGCACCGTGGACATGGCGATGGAGCTCGAGAGCCTGTCGTTCGCGCTGGCTCGGGCGCGGCCGCCCCGTGACGGCTCCCCTCCTCGCGAGCGCGGGGCTCGATCAGCGCGAGCGTGACTTCGCCGGCGCGCGTGCCGGCATCGTTTCGTCCAGCCACGCCAGGAGGCGCGTGACGGGCGCGGAGTCGCGGCGGAAGGGCCGGGCCCCGCTCCCCTCCGCTTTCACTTCGGCCACCCGCGATCGCGGACGGTCGCCGGCCTGATAGAACGCATCGGTGACATAGAACTCACGGAAGTCCTCCGGCGCGTTCGAGAAGTAGATCGGGCGGCGCAGCCTGCGAATGCGCTCGCGCATGGTGCCGCGCTCGACCCAGGCGGGCGCCGGGCTGAGCAGCAGCAGCGCCGACACGCGCGGGTCGGCCGCAGCGGCCTCGACCGCGATCGGGGCGGTGGCGCCCACGCCGGCCACCAGGTAGCGCGTGGTGTCGATCCTGGCGGCGAGGGCAAGCGCCCGAAACGCATCTCGCACGTCGCCTGCGCTGACGGTCTGCATCGCGTCTTCGCGCCTGAGCCACGAATCGGGGAACGGGCATGAGGGCGCAGCCGACCACCCCGAGCCCCGCATTTCCATGAGCATCACGGCCCAGCCGGCCTGCCCCAGCGCGACGGTCAGGCTGTCGTACGAATCGAGCGTGTCGCCGGGCGCCCGCAACACCACCGCCGCACGGCGCAATTGCTTGTCCGCCGGGGCCACGACTCCCGCGAGCGCGAAATCGTCTTCGGCCTTGAACCGCACGCGGCGGCCGCCCAGCGCTTCGGTCAGAGCGCCTTCCAGGCGGTCGCCCGCTGCGATCGCCCGCCGAATGTTGTCCTCCACGCGGCGCGGGTCGCCGAACGTCTGGCCGGCCCGTCCGACCAGACTCATGGTCTCGGCGTCCTGCTCGCGAGAGGCGATCGCGAGCGGCATGAGCGCCGCGAGCGCGCGTTTGGGGTCGCCGGCCTCCAGGCAGGTTCTCGCCATCCGGTAGCCCCACACCGGGCCGATGTCGCGGACCCGCTCGAGCGGCAGGAAGAGATCGTGCGCGCGCCCCGTCTCTCCTGCGAGCAGCTCTGCCCACCCCAGCCGCGCCCGGTAGGTCCATGGGTCCGGGTCGCCGCCGGTCGGCTGTCCCGGCGCGGACTCGATGAGGGCGATCACGGCCTCGATGTCGCCCTCGCCGCGGCGCATCAACAAGGCGTCCGCGAGAGCGAACCGCTCCTCTTCCTCGCCGCGCGCCGCGACCGCCCGTTCGAAGCAGGCGATCGCGCTGTCGGGCAGCGACGCCCGCACGTAGCTCTGGCCCGCGAAGAAGTACGCCTCGCCCGCGATGGCGGGCTCGGCG
>VBOS01000166.1 GCA_005893185.1 Candidatus Eiseniibacteriota bacterium | reverse complement strand
CAACTTCGGTCCCGGAGTTCCGGAGCAGGCGCACCAGGCGGACGAGTACTGCCCGCTCGAGAACCTGCTTCCGGCCTACGAGCGGCTGGCGAGCTTCCTGTCGCGGGAGGGAGCGTGAGCCGAAACGCCGCCCGCCGCAGCTTCGACTCCTCCGTGCGGGAGGGAGCATGACTGCCCGGGGCGACGATGCTCGGGCGAGCGCGCCTTCGGCCCGCAGCTTCGCGGGCGAGGCGCCGATGAACCCCCTGCTGCTGGGCGGTGGCGAGTACCCGTTCCTGAAGCTCGCGCGCATCAAGGATGCGCTCCTGCCGGCAGCTGTGCGGCCGATCGACTTCAGCATCGGCGATCCGCGCGAGGAGACGCCCGATTTCATCCGCGAAGCATTGCGCGCGGCGGTGCCTGCGGTCTCGAGCTATCCGGCTGTGGCGGGGCTGCCCGAGCTGCGCGCGGCATGCGCGCGCTGGCTCGACCGCCGATTCGGCGTGCGGCTCGATCCCGAGTCCCAGATCCTGCCCGCGAACGGGACCAAGGAGGCAATCTTCCTGCTCGCGTTCGCCGTCACCGGGCGCGACGCCACGCGGGACACCGTTGTGATCCCGACGCCGGCCTATCCGGTCTACGAGGCGGGCGCGCGCTTCGCCGGTGCGCATGTGCATCTGGCGCCGCTTTCGGCCCGCGACGGCTGGCGGTTCGATCCCGGATCTGTGCCCGACGAGATCTGGCGGCGCACGGCCCTCCTGTGGATCAACTACCCGCACAACCCGACCGGCGCCACGCTCGCGCGCGAAGGGTTCGAGCGCGTGCACGAATGCGCGCGGCGGTTCGGCTTCTGGGTGGCGTCGGACGAGGCGTACGCCGAGATCCACTTCGGCGCTGCGCCGCCCTCGATGCTCGAGTCGGGGGTCGATCACGTGATTGCGCTCCACACGCTCTCCAAGCGCTCGGCGATGACCGGCTACCGCTCCGGCTTCATGGCGGGCGACGAGCGCCTGATCGCGGCGCTCAAGCGCTTCCGGCCCAACGTGGGAGTGGCGACGCCCGACTTCGTCCAGCGCGCCGCGATCGCGGCGTGGAGCGACGACGAGCACCCGGTGGACCTGCGCGAGCGCTACGGCGCGAAGCGCGAGCTGTTCCGCGCGGCGCTCAAGCGCATCGGCTGGGCGATCGCGGCGAGCGAGGCCACCTTCTACCTGTGGATCCGCGCAGCGGGCGGCGACGACGTCGGGCTCACGGAGCGGCTGATGCGCGCGGGGCTGGTGGCGCTGCCCGGCTCGTTCCTGGGTCCCGGGGGCGAAGGCTACGTGCGCTGGGCGCTGGTTCCGACCCTCGGAGAGTGCCGCGAGGCAATCTCGCGGCTCGAATCGGTGGAGAACCGATGACACCCGAGGGCTACCCGCTCGCGCGCTGGCGTGAGACCGTCGCAGGCGCCTACGAGGGCCGCGTGCCGCTCGACGATGCGGCCGTGCGCGGCGCGGTCGAGGGCGTGGTCGCTGCGCTCGACTGCGGCGACCTGCGCGTGGCGGAGCCGGCCGGCGGGACCGGCACTGCGCGCGACCCCGCAGCTGGCCGCCCCGCCGCGGACGGCGCGGAGAGTGCGGGGGGCGAATGGATCGTCCACGGCTGGATCCAGCAGGCGCTCGCGCTCTACTTCCGGCTCCGCGTCTCGAAGACGCTCGAGGCGGGCCCGCTCGAGTTCCACGACAAGGTCCCGCTCAAGCGCAATCTCGCAGCCGCCGGCGTCCGGGTGGTGCCGCCGGGCGTCGTGCGCTACGGCGCCTTCCTCGAGCCGGGCGTGATCGTGATGCCGGCCTACGTCAACATCGGCGCGCGCGTGGGTGAGGGGTCGATGGTGGACACCTGGGCGACGGTCGGCTCGTGCGCGCAGATCGGGCGGCGCGTCCACCTCTCGGGCGGCGTCGGGATCGGCGGCGTGCTCGAACCGCCGCAGAGCATGCCGGTCATCGTCGAGGACGACTGCTTCGTCGGCTCGCGCGCGATCGTCGTGGAAGGCGTGCGGCTCGGCGCGGGAGCTGTGCTGGGGGCGGGCGTCGTGCTCACGTCATCGACCGCGATCGTGGACGTGACAGGCGGCGCGCCTGCGATCACGCGCGGCCGCGTCCCGGCGCGCGCGGTTGTGATTCCCGGGACGATGCCGAAGGCGTTTCCCGCCGGCGAGTTCGGGACGCCGTGCGCGCTCGTGATCGGCCGGCGGAAGGAGTCCACGGATCTCAAGACCTCCTTGAATCAGGCGCTGCGCGAGTACGGAGTGCCGGTGTGAGGGCGCGGGCCCGCGCGCGCCGGCCGGCGCCCGAGGCCGTCGTCACTTCGCCGCCATCGCCTTGACGTGGGCCGTGCTGTTCGCGCCCCAGCTCTTCCAGCGCCAGGTGTTCACCCTCGGCGACACGCGGGTCTTCCGCCCGTTCGCTGAGTTCTCGCGCGAGCGCTGGCTCTCGCTCCACCAGCGCACCTACTGGAACCCGTACGTCTTCGGCGGCATCTCAGCCAGCGCGAGCCTCGCGGACCCGCGCCCCCAGTACCTGCCGGATGTCGCGCTCGACGCCTTCGAGCGCATGCGCCCGTCGAACGTCGTGCCGCTGGGCGGGCCCTTGCTCGCCCACCTCGCGGGCATGCTGGCGATGGCGGCTCTGGCGCGCGCGCTGTGGGGCTCCGGTGCGGCGGGCATGGCGGTCGCGGGGCTCGTCTGGGGGCTCCTGCCCGAGCTGCTCGTGCCCTTCATCTATGGCCACGACGCCCAGCTCGTGACCTGCTCGCTGCTCCCCGTGGTCCTGCTCGCCATCCATCATGCGTGCGCCGCCACGACGCGCTGCGCCCTGGGGGCCACCCTCGCGCTGGCTGCGGTCGCCGGGATCATGGTGCTCAACGGGCACCCCCAGATCGAGGTCCTGGGCGCGATGCTCGCCCTTCCCTTCGCGATCGAGCGTGCGTTCTACTACAAGCGGCCGTGGCGGCTGGCGTGGATCGGGGGCGCCGGCCTGCTGGCGGTCGCGATCGGAGCTGCCGTGTGGCTGCCGGCGCTGCACTACAGCGAGGAATCGCTC